>JBAZHT010000018.1:0-28793 GCA_041652255.1 Bacteroidales bacterium | reverse complement strand
ATTAAAAAAGAGGGCGGCTCCCCGGAGCTGCCCCTTTTTTTCATTATATTTGTACGTTATGACTAAACATCTGCTACTACTACCTCTACTGACACTTTTGTTCTACTCGTGTGCAGACCATCGCACATATGAAATCAAAGGCACCCTGCCCCATGAGAAATACGATGGGGAATACGTATTCCTGCTACCCCTGGACGGGGTTATGCCCCGTATTATCGACTCGGTTCAAGTGGAATACAATACGTTTGTTTTTACCGGAAAAGCCGACTCGGCCCAGGTAAAGATCATTCGGTTGCGACCGCAGCTGCGTCTTGAGATCCAGGAACTCCTGGTGGTCCAGGAACCCGGTGAGAAAATATGGGTCAGGCTGGATTCCCTGAGTTCCTCCGGAGGAACCCGGCAAAACGAAAGCCTTCAGACCTGGAAAGAAGCAAAAATGAAGGCCGACCATACTATGTACATACTCCGGACAATGCATGCTGCCAATGCAGATGATTCCACCGGCAAAGTTATTCTGGAACAATGGGAGAAGGTGAATAATGAGTTTTCCGAATACAACCGCAGGTTCATAGAAGAAAATGAAGGTACAGCCGTAGGCAGGTTTGTTAAACAAATGACCGGAGAATGAAGCATAAAGGAAAATGGTTGGAATGGCTGGCGGCAGGTGCACTGACCGTAGCTGCTTTCCTGTTTTTCCTGTTCTTTTACCCTTATCATAACCTTCTGAAGGAGCAAATGATATTGTTCCTTCATACACCGGATCATTTCCTTACTTATCTGGAGAAACCGGCCTGGCTCTCAGCTTATGTTGGAGATCTGCTGACACAATTCTACATAACGGCAGCCGGCGGTGCTGTAGTGGTAAGTCTGGCAATCCTTGCGGTTTGGTTATTGTTCCGCAAAGTGTTCCTTGCTTTTAGCATGCGGCAAGCCACTGCCTCAATACTGGCCGTTATACCCGTAACCCTGGAATTTCTTTTTCATTGCGGGTTGCATTATCCCCTGAGCAGCACGTTGTCTAGCCTGCTGGCATTGTGTTTTTTCCTTATTTTTATTCGTATCCGCAACAGACACCTCTATTTATGGTTATTCCTGCCGGTGTTTGTTTTGGTCTATTACCTGGCCGGACACGGTGCCTTGCTTTTTACATTGCTCTGGCTGGTCTTTGGACTGATTCATAAAATTAAATACCGTTTACTGCTTTTTATTCCCGCCGTATTGGGAATGCTCATACCGATATTCCTTCGCCCCGTCTTCCTGCTCAATCAACAGAAAGCGTACACCTATCCGGTCAAAGCCCCTCCTTCTCTAAATATTAGTTTTACATGGGAAAAAATACTGGCCCTGGATTACCATACACAAAAAGAAAATTGGTTTAAAGTAATCTACCTGGCACAACAATACGAAATGCAAAACCGTATTGCTTCCTACTATATCAACCTGGCCTTGTCTCAAAGCAATTTGCTGGGTGACTGGTTGTTCCTTTTTTACCAACCCGGTCCGGGAGCGTTATTTCTTCCCGTTTCGCAGCAGTCCACTCCACTGACCATTGCCTTTAGCAACGAGGTATTTTTCCGCCTGGGTGATATGAACATGGCACAGCACTCGGCAATGCTGGGCATGATCTTTTCCCAAAACCACCGAAGTTCCCGCCTTACAAAAAGACTTGCCGAGATACACATCGCCATTGGCGATGCACCAGCCGCGGGAAAATACCTCGGCTTGCTTGAAAAAACGTTTTTTTACAGCAGGTGGGCACGCGAACACCGAACGCTCCTGCAGGCCACGAACGTTCCGCTGAGGGAGAAAATACCGTCCGTGGATACCGTCCGTCTTGCCGATGATTACGTGAATGCGCTTGAAATTTTACTGCAAAGCAATCCGGAAAACAAAATGGCCCTGGATTACCTGCTTTGCACGCATATTTTAAGTAAAGATATTCCGGCATTCCGGAAAGCTTACGATAAATGGGTTGTGCGGGAAGCTAAAACGGTACCGGGAGTTTACGCGCAGGCCCTGATTGTTTCTCTTTACCGGGAAGGAGTTTCCGATGAAGTGCTTCAGTCATACGGGATTCCATCGTCTGTAGTCAACCATTTTATGGAATATACAAACGCTTACGGAGAATCCGGAGGAAATCCGGCAGCCTTACAGGAAGTGTACGGCAACACTTTCTGGTTTTATTACCATTTTGCCACATTACAACAATGAAAGTACCTGTTTACATAGGAATTTTGTGTATTCTGGCTGTATTTACATCTTGCAGCCAACCGCCAGGAGTAAGTGAAAATAAGCAGTTTCCTCCCATTTATCCGGATTATACGGAAGTCACGGTCCCTGTAAATATTGCTCCCCTGAACTTTATGGTCCGTCAGGCACAAAGACTGCAGGTTACGATTGCTTCAGACACGAAAACCATTCACCTTAAAGGCAGGAAAAGGATACGTATCCCCATGGGAAAATGGCGCAAGATGTTGCAAACCGCCGCTTTGGGACAGGGCAGCTTACGAGTTGATGTTGCCGTTAAGGAAAAGGACCTATGGACCCGTTACGCTCCTTTCAATATCTACGTTACCTCTGAAACCATTGATCCGTACCTGAGTTACCGTCTCATAGAACCGGGGTACGAAGTCTGGAAATCCCTGCAACTTGCCGAAAGAAATGTGGAAACGTTCCGTGAACGCATTATTGCCGATAACAGCCTGACCGACAACAGTTGTATGAATTGCCACACCTACGGGAACCAGGACCCCGGTCTTTCGTTCTTTCACCTCCGAGGCCCCGGTGGCGGTACGGTACTCAACCGGAACGGAGAACTACGCAAAATCAATATCAACAGCCCTGAAATGATCTCACCTGTGGTATACGGGAACATACATCCTTCCGGGAATTACGGGGTATTCTCCTCCAATATTGTACTTCCGGGGTTTCACACCCAAAAAGGGGAAAGACTGGAAGTATACGATACAGAATCCGATCTGGTCGTTGTGGATTTCCGGGACAATACTGTAATCCCTTTCCCTGAAGAATTTCCCCGGGAATTCAGGACTTTTCCTGTTTTTTCAGCCGACGGAAATGCCGTTTTTTATTGCAATGCCCCGTATATAAGCGTTCCTGACAGTATTTACCATTTGAGGTACGATCTGTTGAAAATTTCCTTTGATCCGGCTTCAGCAAGCTGGGGATCAAAGGCAGATACGGTAGTCAAAGCTTCTTCCATGAATCTGTCCGTTTGTCATCCCAAAACATCCCCGGATGGAAAATACCTGCTTTTTACCATGGCCGATTACGGAACGTTTCCCATCTGGCACCAGGAAACCGATATGTGGCTGCTTCACCTTGAGACCGGGGAGATCAATACATTGAAAGGTGTAAACTCCACTTATTCTGACACGTACCATAGCTGGTCTTCCAACAGCGGGTGGTTTGTTTTTGCCAGCAAACGGGATGACGGGATTTACGGAAAACCCTATTTTTGTTATGTGGATCAGGAAGGGAATACCCACAAACCTTTTGTTTTGCCCCAAAAAGATCCTCGTATGTACGACAATACACTGAAATCATACAACATTCCCGAGCTGTCCAAAGGGAAGCTGCCCTTTGGGGCAACCGATATTGAGCGTCTTTATAAAAAGTCACCGGCCGAGAACGTTTCCATGAAATAAAACACTTGTCATGAATAAGACTTACAACTATATTCAGAAAACCCTGCCTTTTCTTTTCGGTTTGGCGGTTTTTCTGTTTTTTGGCATCATATACCCGCACCATTTGCATTACCATGAGCAATTTCAGCTTTTTTTAACAACTCCGGATCATTTTCTGGATACGATTTCAAAACCGGGTGGATTTGCCGATTACCTGGGAACTTTTTTAACTCAGTTCTTCCTGTTTTCCTGGTTGGGAGCGGCCATCATTGCATTCCTCCTGGTGTCTATCCAATGGCTGGTACATACTATCGGGCAAAAGATGCGTCCCTCATGGGCATGGTTTCCCCTTTCTTTTATTCCACCGCTTTTTTACTGGATCCTTTTGTGTAATGAAAATTTTCTGGCAGGCGGAATTCTTTCCGTACTCCTGGGTTTGATCTTCTGGCTGAATTATTTTTACATCCATAACACCCCGGCACGCCGGACATTCATCCTGATCTCCATTCCCATCCTCTACTGGCTGGCCGGGGGATCCGTCCTCTTTTTTGCATTGGGATGTATGGTCATTGAATGGAGGGAAAAAAGATCCACTCCCGGAATGATTTTGCTGTCTGTTGCCGTTCCGGTTTTGCTGGCCGGTTGTTTCCTTTTGGCGAAAACGATCCTTCCACAGTACCCTCTTGCACGCCTGGTAATAGGAACTGACTACTTCAGGTTCCCTGTATTCTATCCCTCAGGTATCTGGGTCATGTGGCTTATGTGCCTGCTCATACCCCTGTCTTTTCTCATACTGCCTTCCAATTTCAGAAAGAAAAAAAACGAAGCCGTAACAGGCATCCTGCTCTCATTGGGACTAGTGATCCTGGGAGGATATATGGTAACCGTCAATACCCAAAAAAGCAAAGAAGACATTATGGCTTATGATCATTTTGTCAGGATGCAACAATGGGATAAAGCCATTGCCCGTGCTGACCGCGAATCGCCGTCATCACCGCTTTCGGTTGCCTGCCTGAATCTTTCTTTGTGTAAAAGCGGTATGATGTCGGACAATATGTTCCGTTATTACCAAAACGGGCCGGAAGGACTGATTCCTACCTTTGCCAGGGATTTTACCATTTCCATGATCACGGGAGAAATCTATTACCACCTGGGATTCATCAACACTGCCCAGCGGTTTGCCTTTGAATCCATGGAATCCCTTCCCAATTACTGGAAAAGTGCCCGTTCCGTAAAAAGACTGGCAGAAACCAACCTGATCAACGGTCAGTACAAAGTGGCCCGCAAATACCTCCTTATCCTGCAAAACACGTTCTTTTACAAGGCATGGGCCAATTATGTCATTTCATTTCTGGAAGATGAAGAAGCTATAGACAAACATCCGGAATGGGGTACATTACGAAAATACCGCACCAAAACCGATTTTCTGGATTCGGAAAAGGAAAAAGACATGATGCTGGGCATGCTGCTGCAACAGAATCTGAGTCATTACATGGCTTATGAATACCTTTTGGCATATTGTTTACTGACCAAAGATCTGGACCGTTTCATGAAGTATTTCCCTTTGGGAATGGAACTCCATTACCAGTACCTTCCCGTTAGTTACCAGGAAGCCCTGATCTATATCTGGTCCCTGAGTAACGATGATCCTGTCAGGACCGTACCTTATCCTGTCAGCGACCGGGTAAAACGCGAGCTGGTAGCCTATCAGAACATTTATTTGAACGCATCCAACCCCGAAGAAGTGTTGAAAAAGAACCATTCGGGAACCTATTGGTATTATTTACATTTCAGAAAATGAAAAAGAATCTCCTCATACCGGCAACACTGATTGCCGCCTTGGTCTGGAACGCATGTACGGGAGGTATATCAAATGCAGATCTCTCCCATACGTTACCTCCTGTTTTTCCTGATTATTCAGGAGTTACTGTTCCGGTCAACATCTCTCCGTTACATTTCCAGATGACCGATAACGCCACAAGAATGTATGTGAAAGTGCAAGGAGCAAAAAACGGACTGCTGGAAACAGGGAACCGCAAATCGTCGGCCTTTAAACTTTCTGACTGGAAACAGCTCCTGGAAACTAACTCCGGAGACAGCCTGTCTATTACGGTATATGCAAAATACAAAGACAAAAAATGGATACGATATGCTCCTTTTACGGTATACGTGAATCCTGTTCCAATGGACCAATACCTGGTATACCGCCTTATAGCTCCCGGCTACGAGGTGTACAGCAAAATGGGGATCTATCAGAGGGATCTTTCCTCTTTCAAGGAGATCCCGCTGCTTGAAAACACCCTTATCCCGGGAAACTGCATGAACTGTCACTCTTTTTCCGGAAACAATGCGGACAACATGAGCCTGCACATACGCGGTGAACTTGGCGGAACCATCATGAAAAAGGGAGAGGACATAGAGATCCTTAACACAAAGACCAAAGAAACCATAGGAAACTGCGTTTATCCCTTCTGGCACCCTTCAGGTGATTTTATTGTGTATTCGGTCAATAAAACCATACAAGTGTTTCATGCCATACAGGATGAACGTATAGAAGTGATAGACCTGGCTTCAGATATCGTCGTATACCACCCGGAAAGCAAAAAGATTCTTACTACAAATCTGCTGGAAACAAACGATTTCGAAACCTTTCCCTCCTTTTCTCCCGATGGTAAAACATTGTATTTCAGCTCCTCTGCTTTTCAAAAGATCCCCGAAGACTATAAAGAAATACGCTATGACCTGTGTGCGATTGCATTCGATCCTGAAACCATGACTTTCGGAGACAACGTGGACACCCTTATCAATGCCTCGGCAATTGGAAAAAGCATATCCTACGCCCGGCCTTCTCCCGACGGAAAATACATCATGTTCACGTTGTCCGATTACGGCAACTTCTCTATCTGGCATAAAGAAGCCGATCTGTGGCTATACGACCTGCTGGACGGTTCCCTGAGGGAAATGAAGGAAGTGAACAGCGACGATGTGGAAAGCTACCACAGCTGGTCCTCGGAAGGTACCTGGTTCGTATTCAGCAGCCGGCGTCTTGACGGACTGTACACCAGACCGTTCTTTGCCTGTATCAATGAAGAAGGAGAAATCTCCAAACCTTTTTTATTGCCCCAGGAAAAACCCCTGGAGTTTTACAACATGTCCTTCTTCTCTTACAACGTTCCCGAATTTGTTACCGGTTTGGTTGACTGGGATCTGGGAAAAATTGAAAAAATGTTGACCAAAGGAAAAAGAGATACCATTAAATACCAAAACAATCAATACAACAAATAATGAAAAAAAAACTGTTCTTCCTGATGGGCATGCTGCTATGCCTGCATGCAGGTGCCCAACAACATCAGAATTTTAAGGTTTCCATCTATACCCGTGCATACGAGGTGGAAAAAATGAAAGACAGTCATTGGCTGGATTCTACCTGGCGCATCATATCTGAACAGGTGCAGGCAGATAAAATATATCTTGAAACACACAGGGACCTTCTGATTGTTCCCGATGCCACATTGCGCAAAGCCATTCGCTTTTTTAAGGAGAAAGGGTTGGAAGTAGGCGGAGGAATTACCTACACCATTGACGAGTCCAACAGTTTTGAAACATTTTGCTACACCAATCCCGAACATCGCAAAAAGGTACAGGAGATCGCCGAACATACCGCACGTTACTTTGATGATTTCATATTGGACGATTTCTTTTTCACCAGCTGTAAATGTTCCCTGTGTGTGGAAGCCAAAGGAGACCTGAGCTGGACGGAATACCGTCTGAAACTGATGACAGAAGCCGGGAAAAACCTGGTTCTGGACCCTGCCCGAAAGATCAACCCCGACGTTCGGGTTATTATCAAATACCCCAACTGGTACGACCATTTTCAGGGCCTCGGCTTTGACCTGGAACACGGACCTTACCTGTTTGACGGAGTATGGACCGGTACGGAAACTCGGGATCCCTCCTCGGCACAACACCTGCAAAATTATTTGAGCTACAATGTCTTCAGATATCTGGACAACCTCCGTCCCGGATACAATTTCGGAGGCTGGGTAGACAGCGGCGGTTCCCATATGGGGATGTACAGGTATGCCGAACAACTTTGGCTGACCTTGTTTGCCAAAGCTCCCGAAGTCACTCTTTTTGCTTACAACCAACTGCTCAGACAACCCCAATTAGGGAAAACAGCCACCGAGACTTTCAAAAACGCAGACCGGTTTTTGGGAGAACTGGGCAATCCCCTGGGCATTGTTTCATACAAACCGTTCCATTCCACCGGGGAGGACTTTCTGCCCAACTATTTAGGTATGATAGGTCTTCCCATGGATATCCTACCCGCTTTCCCTGAAAACAAACAAGTGGTTCTGTTGACCGAACAGGCAAAGTATGACCCGGACATTGCTTCTAAGATCAAAAAACAATTGCTCAAAGGCGGGGATGTGGTAGTTACTACCGGCTTGGTGAAAGCCATCCCTGAAAAAATCGCTTCCATTGCAGAGGTACGCTGTACGGACCTAAAAGCCATTGTCAATGATTTCGCATGGAACGGGAAAAGCGACAAAGACCTGCTTATACCGCAGGTTCTGTACCTCACCA
Source organism: Bacteroidales bacterium (assembly GCA_041652255.1). GTDB lineage: Bacteria > Bacteroidota > Bacteroidia > Bacteroidales > UBA932 > DMER64. The sequence goes on along the minus strand of JBAZHT010000018.1, from coordinate 20,562 downwards.
ACGACTCCTGGGAAATTGTATCGGCAGGCAATCCTCTCACAAAAGGGGTGATCGGTTATCCCGTCCTGCTAAGATGTCCCTTTGCTGAAGGAAACATGTACATACTCACCATCCCCGACAGTTTTGCCGATCTCTATGAATTTCCCGACCAGGCCCTGAACATGATCCGTTTCTTCATGAGCCGGGACCTGGACGTACGTATTGAAGGCCCTGCAAAGATCGGGTTGTTCGTATACGACAACGGAACATTCATTGTAGAATCCTTCCTTGATGAGCCCACTGAAGTGACTGTGGTTTTATCCACCCCGGAAAATTCTCTGACGGAATTGACCGGGAACGCCATTTATAAAGTTCGGGATCACAAATGTACTTTTACCCTGGATCCCCATACTTATAAAGTTTTTAAGAAGTAATTCCCTATGAAAAAATTATTGACAGCCCTTATCCTGTTATGGGTTCCTTTTTCCTACACGTTACAGGCCCAGACAGAGGTGATGGCTTGGAGCAATATTACCGGGATCCGCGTTGAAGGTCACCTGATGTCATTTGAATCTTATCTGACCGTTGCGGGAAATGATCTGGAAAATCCTGTTTTTACGGGTAAAGAAAGGCAACGAAGGCCGCAATACCACCGGGACGGACTGTCTCAAAAGGTTACTACGGCTTTTCAGGGAGTACGGTTTGAACAGACCGTCACCGATACGGAGCGGGGAACGGCCAAAGTCACTGTACGTGCTTTTTCAGACACCACAGAAACAGACCGTAACGCGTTTTTTGCCCTTCTCCTGGATAACAGCACACTCAAACAAACCGGTAAAACAATCATTCTGGAAAACAACAACGTCAAACTGACCCTGACTTTCTCCCGAAGATTTGAGATCAGGGAAAAAGACGGGACCTGTTACATCCCGTTTTTTAGCAGTTTGAAAAAAGGAACGGAAACAACCATTGATTTTACCATCCGGGCAGAAGGTCCCATTGACCGTAACCCGGCTGTCATACAAGCTGATTTTTCCCGGCCGGGAAAACGTTTTGACGGGTTCGGTGGAAATTTTCGTTTACAAAATCCTCAAATGGACCCCAAAGTCATTGACTACTGCCTGGACAATATGCGGGTAGCCTGGGGACGCGTTGAAATGCCCTGGGCCAACTGGCAACCCTTTGAAAATCAATCTCCCGCCCCTGACCAACGCGTAGAGGATGCCATGGAAATGGCCCGGCGTCTTGCCGCGCGCGGCATACCCGTCATTGTTAGTGCCTGGTTCCCTCCTGCCTGGGCTGTAAAAGGTGATATTCGTGACTATTGGAGCCGGGGCGGCGGTGTCAGGGCTTATCGCCTGGACCCGGATAAGAAAGAAGCCATGTACCATTCCCTGGCAGATTACCTGGTGTACTTGAAAAACCATTACGGAGTAGAAGCCTATGCCTTTTCCTTTAACGAATCGGACCTGGGGATAGATGTTCACCATACACCGCAGGAGCACGCTTCATTCATAAAGGAAATGGGCGCTGTCCTGGCCCAAAGGAACCTGTCCACAAAAATATTGCTTGGGGACAACTCAGATGCCACCACATATGATTTCATTGTACCAGCCATGGAAGATCCCGCCACACATAAATACATTGCCGCTGTATCGTTTCATTCCTGGAGGGGATGCGACGATGCCACCCTGAAAAAATGGGCAGGTGCCGCCCGCAAACTGAACATCCCCCTGATCGTTGGTGAAGGCAGCACAGATGCCGCCGCACACCGCTATCCCCAAATATTTGCCGAGTCTGCCTTTGCCTTTTACGAAATAAATCTGTACATCCGAATATGTGCCCTCTGCGAGCCCTTGTCCATCCTGCAGTGGCAACTTACCTCTGATTATTCCATTCTTTGGGGAGACGGGATCTACGGGTCCGAAGGTCTTTTACGTCCTACTCAGCGTTTCTGGAACCTGAAACAACTGGCATGCACACCGGAAGGTGTGTTTTCCGTACCCGTTTCCGGAGACACAGACCTGATCAACAGTGCGGCATTCGGGAACCCTTCAAACGGTAGCTTTGCCTTACACATTGTAAATAACGGGGCATCCAGAGACGTCACCTTTAAAGGAATACCTCCTGGCGAGATCGTTCTGTACGCAACAAATGTGCAGGACGGAATGAAAGAAATCGGAAGGGTTCGGGCACAGGAAGGCATACTGAAATTCACGTTGCCTGCAGCCTCCTTTATATCGTTGATTTGTTCTTCCGGTAATGGGCCCTGAATAATTTGGGCGTCATGTTTCTTTTTTTCTTGAAGATCCTGTTGAAATTGGAAAGGTTGTTAAAACCGCACTCAAAACAGATCTCAGAGATCGTCTTATTGGAATCAACAAGCATCCGGGAGGCATAGCCTAACCGGATGTCAATTATATATTCAGACAGCGTTTTGCCCGTACGCAATTTGAAAAAACGGCTGAAAGCCACCGGAGACATACCTACCATTTGTGATAAATCCGTTAAACTGAGCTCTTTGGTATAATTCTGGTTTATGTGATCTTTTACTTTACAAACCCGGCGACTTTCCATATTTCTTTCAGCATGGGCAAATGAACTGCTTGCCAGACTGATGCTGTTATCAGCTCTTGATAAGTTGTGCAAAAGTTTCAATAGTCTCAGGAATTGTTCAAACCCCTTTTCTTCTTTGGCTATGGTATCTATCAGGTTGTATACCCGCATGATTGTATCCAGCTGAAAAGCCACACCGTGCTCTGCTTTGACCAGCATTTTTCGTATGGTATTGAACTGGTTTTTTTCCAACAAACAGGACGGCAGCAAATCCGGGGAAAACTGAATGGTAATTTCCCGGATCAACGGGGAGGTACAATCCCCCTGTTCCCATACGTGTTCCAGACGTTCCCCCGATATCAGTATCAGATCGTAATCCCCGGTATACTGGATATTGTCCCCTACCGTTCTTTTCAAGCCTTTCCCGTGCTCAATAAAATTGATCTCAAATTCCCTGTGCTGATGCAACGGATAGGTAAATTCCGTTTTATAACGTTCAACAACGTGAAAACAGTCTTTATCGGACAAAGGAGGGATCTCGTTCAGAATATTGAGGTTCATATCCACAAAACTAATAAAAATCACACGATCAGCAAACTAACTGCCATAACGGCCATCCCTCCGATAAATCCCAAAATAGATAAATGGTGCCTGCCAAAACGTTCGGCACCAGGGAGCAATTCGTCAATAGATATGTATACCATAATACCCGATACACCTGCCAGGACGACTCCTTCCAGAAGCGGACTCCAGAAAGGGAACAGGATGAGTATACCCACCAGGGCTCCAACGGGTTCTGCCAATCCCGACAGAAATGAATACCAAAATGCTTTTTTTCGGCTTCCCGTAGAATGAAATATTGGAACAGAAACGGCAATGCCTTCAGGAATGTTGTGAATGGCTATAGCCAGAGCAATGGGAATTCCCACATCCAGACCGTTCATCCCGGACATGAAAGCTGCAATCCCTTCGGGAAAATTATGTATGGCAATGCTCAGGGCCAGCATGATCCCCATCCTTTTCAAGCGGTTGTTCTTTTCCATATCCTCGGCCAGATGGATCTCGTGCGGGTTTTCATCCTCGGGGATTAAAAAGTCAATAATAGCGATCAATCCTATACCTCCGAAAAAAGACAGCACCAATTGCAGGTCATTCAACACTTTACCGGCTTCGGGCATCAGTTCCATAAAAGAAATATAGACCATTACTCCGGCAGAAAAACCCAAAGAGAGGGAAAGAAACCTCGTATTTGTCCTTTTAGCCACAAAAGCCACCAATGATCCTATTCCCGTTGCAAGACCTGCAAAAAGAGTCAAGGCAAAAGCCAATAGTACCTGAGATGTTTCAAATTGCATGATCGGAATTTTTAACAGTTAAACGCTGTACTATTTTAAACCGGGAAAGAAATTCGCTGGCAAAAACACGCAGAACGGTGTAGGCAGGAATAGCCACCAACATGCCAACAGCACCTCCTAAAAAACCGGAGATCAGGATCACCAGAAATATTTCCAGCGGGTGTGCTTTTACGCTGCTGGAATAGATCAATGGCTGGAAGATATATGTATCCAGCATATTAACCCCTATGTATACGGCTACCATTGCTGCAACAAACAACAATAACCCGGGATAACCCGAGGCCCCGTAAGAAGTGGCTACTCCCAGTATTACACCAAGTGTTCCCGCCAGAAGCGGCCCTACATACGGCACGATGTTAAAGATACCGAATACCAGCCCCAGAACAAGTGCCATCTGATATTCTATCCTGACTATAAAATGTAGTCCGGATGATATCAGTACCGTCATCACGACCACTTGTATGAGAATCCCTACAAAATACCTGAATAACAATTCGTTGGAAGCCTTAAGAGCATGAGATACTTTTTCTTCGTATTTCACGGGTACAATTGCCCGGAGCATGTCTCCAAACATATTTTCTTCCTTGAGGAAAAAGAAAGTAATGAAGATCACGGAAAACAGGCCCACGCCAAAGTTTATAAAGAACGAAGCAACAGATCCAAAAAAACGTGTCAGGATCTCGGGATGAAGGATCTTATTTATCTCGGGCCAAAGCAAAGCTTCTATGGTAACAGACGGATCTATACGGGGAAAATACCTGTGCATCAAGTCATTGATCTGACTCAGAGGTTGGGAGATCATGGCTGAAATATCCTGCAATTTCAATGATTCCAGGCGAGAAATGATTCCGCTTACCAAAGGTGTCATAAAATAAAAAAAAAGGACTACCACACCCAGCATCAAAAACAACACCAGTATGGCCGACAGGGCTTTGGGCATTTTCCATTTTTTGATCCTCAGGCGCGACATCTGTTTGACCAAAGGGCTGCCAATCAATGACAACAAGGCAGCGATCAGAATATAGGAAATGATACTCCTGAAATACCATACCAGGAATCCGATGATAGCCAGAACGGCAGTAGCTATGATATATTTGGCAAGTTTATTCATTTGGTGTCAAAAATACTCATTTTTTATCTTTATCCGGTCTTTTCAGTACAGTTCCACACAATTGATCAAAGGCGGGGCCTCTGCTTCCAGGATACTGACCCGGATCTTGGATGAAGTTACGGAGGAAAACGTCAAGATCCTTTTATAACCAATAGTTGTACCTTGTGCTATGGTTTGCCACAAACCGTCAGTCGGGTTTATGCATTCCACTATGAAACGGGCCACCCTTTGGCCTAAAGGGATATACTCCCCCAGAAGGATCATGCTGAATGTTTCTTCCCGGTTCAGAAATATGGTAAACGAAGCTGCAGACTTGCCTTCCCGTGGAGTCCAGTATGTGTCGTAAGATTTGTCAGTTATGTTTCCGGGACCAAAGCGGTGCAGATTTCCATCCCTGACCGAAGATGCCTCTGTCCGGGCAGATTCGGCAATATTCCTGTGAAAAAGTTCCATACGCTTCCTTTTGAATTCCATCAGCCTGAGAGAATCGCCGGCGGGAATGCGGCCGGAACGATCCGCAGGGACGTTCAGCAACAAGTTTGCATTCCTGCCCACCGATCCCAGGTATATATCCATAAGTTCGTCTACGGTCTTCAGGCTGTCGTCAGTGGAATGACTGTAAAACCAGCCCGTTCGGAGGGAAACATCTGCCTCGGCAGGTATCCATAACAATCCCTGACGGTTCCCAGAGATCAGCACTTCAGTCGGAGGGGCATTTTTCCCGGGCGTATAACCGGCTGTATCAAGACGTGACCAGTTGGTTTCGCCGGCCATTCCCCGTTCGTTCCCCACCCAACGGCATCCGGGCCCCACATCGCTGAATATAACTGCATCTCTCTGGTATTCACGCACTGTATCATGAAAGAGCGTCCAATCGTAAGGCGACTCCGTTTCGTCACCGCACGCCCCGTCAAACCACTGTTCAAATACGGGACCGTAAGATGAAAGCACCTCTGTAAGCATATTGCCAAATACCTGGTTGTATGATGCCGTTCCGTAGGCAGGATGGTTCCTGTCCCAGGGAGAAAGATAAACCCCAAATTTCAGATTGTATTCCCTGCATGCCCGTGAAAGCTCTGAAAGAACATCTCCTTTCCCGTCCTTCCACGGACTTTCCCGGACGGTATGGGTACTGAACTGACTGGGCCAGAGACAAAAGCCGTCGTGATGCTTTGCTGTTAAGATGATCCCTTTCATCCCGGCTTCCCTTGCGGTAGAAGCCCATTGCCTGCAATCGAGGGATGTGGGATAGAAAACGCCGGGATCTTCGCCTCCGGTGCCCCATTCACGATCGGTAAATGTGTTCGGCCCAAAATGGATGAACATATAATACTCCATCTTTTGCCATTCCAATTGAGCGGAAGAAGGTACCGGGCCGCATGGTTCAGGAGTATTGCCGTTACTGCATCCTGTCAACAACTTCATTGTTATACAAAAAAAAGTCAGGAGGACTGTTTTATTTTCCATAGGAAATAATTACCTTTGTCAAATATTGACGATACAAACTATTTATATTTATAAATATACAAAAAAAACGATGAAACATTTAATTATCGGCGGTGTGGCAGGCGGTGCCACTACAGCAGCCAGGATCAGAAGAAACGATGAAAAGGCAGAGATCATAATGTTTGAAAAAGGGCCGTATATATCCTATGCGAATTGCGGTCTGCCCTATTACATCGGAGATGTGATCAAAGACAGGGCAAAACTATTCGTGCAGACGCCGGAAACCTTTGGAACACGTTTTAATATGGAAATCAGGACTAAATCGGAAGTAATTGCCATAGATCCTGAAAAACACCAGGTTACAGTAAGAAACGAACAAGGAGAAGAATACACCGAAAGTTACGATAAACTATTGCTTTCTCCCGGGGCAGGACCGGTTAAACCTCCCCTGCCGGGAATCGATTCCGAGGGCATCTTTACCATGAGGAACGTTGATGACACAGACCGGATTAAAGAATACGTTACATCACATCCTATTCGCCGGGCCGTTGTAGTGGGAGCCGGCTTCATCGGACTGGAAATGGCCGAGAACCTGCATGCCACCGGAGCACAGGTAGCCATTGTGGAAATGGCCGACCAGGTAATGGCACCCATCGACTTTTCCATGGCCGGCCTGGTACACCAGCATCTTTACCAGAAAAACATTGCCTTACATCTTAATCAGGCTGTAAAGGGATTTGTCCCTCTGAAAGGACCCGATCCGGCTATTCGCGTTGAACTGGCAGACGGAAGCCAGATAGTAGCCGACATAGTGATCCTTTCCATTGGAGTACGTCCGGAAACATCACTGGCTAAAAAAGCCGGTCTGAAGATCGGCAAAGCAGGAGGTATTTACGTAAACGAATTTTTACAGACTTCCGAATCCGATATTTATGCCGTAGGAGATGCCATTGAATACCCCCACCCGGTATCCGGGGAACCCTGGCTTAATTACCTGGCCGGTCCGGCAAACAGGCAGGGAAGGATTGTCGCAGACAATATGGTTTTCGGCAATAAGATCAAATACGAAGGATCTATAGGGACATCCATAGCCAAAGTATTTGACATGACGGTCGCCTCAACGGGTCTTCCGGGCAAAAAACTGAAACAACTGGGTCTTCCCTACCTCACATCAACCACCCATTCCAATTCTCATGCAGGCTATTATCCCAACGCCCTGCAAATGAGTACCAAGATCACATTCCATCCGGAAACCGGCCGTTTGTACGGTGGCCAGATAGTGGGTTACGAAGGCGTTGACAAACGGATAGACCTGCTGGCGCAGATAGTCAAAAAGAACGGGACAGTATATGATCTGATAACTCTGGAACATGCCTACGCCCCGCCATATTCTTCCGCCAAGGATCCCGTCGCAATTGCCGGGTACGTGGCTTCCAATATTCTGAGCGGTAAAATGAAGCCTTTGTACTGGAGAAAAATGCAGAAAGCCGACTCTGCTCAAGTGTTCAAACTGGACGTAAGGACTGCGGAAGAAAATGCATTGGGTACCATTGAAGGAGCTGTCAACATCCCTGTTGATGCTTTGAGGAACAGGCTGGAGGAAATCCCGCGTGATAAACCGCTGTATGTTTTCTGTGCCGTAGGTCTGCGCGGATACCTGGCTTCCAATATACTGGTCCAAAACGGATTCAAAGATGTTTACAACCTGAGCGGAGGCTATAAAACATACGAAGCAGCCGCCGAATCAGAATACGGATCAATTCCCATAACACCTGCTTTTTCTTCTCAATATGATGACTCGGGAGATCCTTCTGATAAAAACAGATCAACACCCATCCGATCCAGTGCATCATCCATAAGTGCCAGCGTTCTGAAAATTGACGCCACCGGGTTGCAATGCCCCGGACCTATTATGAAGATCAAACACACCATTGATGCCATGGAACCGGGAGAGCAAATGGAAATTCAGGCCACCGACCCGGGATTTGCCAGGGATGTTCAGGCCTGGTGCCAGACAACAGGAAACATCCTGGTGGAACAATCCGACAGTAAGGGTATTTTCCGAGCCGTAGTTGAAAAAAAGCAAAAACAGGAGCTGTCAGCGGCTTCTGCTCCGTCAGGAGGGAAAGGGAAAACGCTGATCATGTTCAGTGATGACCTGGACAAGGCCCTGGCCACTTTTGTTCTGGCCAACGGAGCGGCAGCTACCGGAGAAAAAGTCAGCATTTTCTTTACTTTCTGGGGTCTGAACGTCATTAAAAAAGTGAAAAAGCCAAAAACGAGAAAAGACATCTTCGGAAAAATGTTCGGTATGATGTTGCCTTCTCATTCCGGAGCCCTGAAACTCTCGAAAATGAATATGTTTGGGATGGGACCCCGTATGATGCGTCATATCATGAAACTCCGCGGCATAGACTCTCTGGAGGACCTGCGCACACAAGCCATTGAAAACGGAGTGGAATTCATAGCCTGCCAGATGTCCATGGACGTAATGGGCGTTAAAAAAGAGGAGCTCATTGATCATGCGACCATAGGAGGTGTGGCTTCCTATATGAACCGTGCCGTACAGGCAGATGTAAACTTGTTTATATAATCCAAAAATGGAAAGTTCACTCTGTTTGATGAAAGATGTACTAAAGGCTTTTTACGAATTCGAAAAAAACCTGGTACAGATCCATTCCCTGAGCATGAACGAAGCCATACTGCTTTGTATCCTGGGTGAGAAAGTGACAGAACACAAAGTACATCTTTCAGCTTCAGACATTTCTGAAACCACCGGTTTTTCTCCCTCTCATATTTCCAAAGTGTTGAGATCGGCCGAATCCAAACAATGGATCAAGCGTTCGGTATGTGACCGGGACAAACGAAAGATGTATTTCTCGTTATCGGAAGAAGGGCTGAAAAAATACAGGCAGCTGAAAAGTTTGCCTGTACAAATACCGGATGTACTGCGCAAACTCCTTTAATTGCCAACGCTTTCCATATATTCCACGAAAGCCCTGTTGACAAGTTTTACCCCTCCAGGAGTAGGATAATTCCCCGAAAAATACCAGTCACCCGTATGACCGGGACAGGCTTTATGAAGTCCTTCCAGGCTCTGATAAACGATCTGAACCTGTGCTCCGGTTCCCGCAGGAGTAAGCATTTGAGAGATCTTATACGAGATATCCGCAGCAGTAAAGGGCGCATACAGTTCATGTACATGGTTTACAGAAGAATTCCGGGGATCCCTTTTGGCCTTCCGGTAAACGGTTTGTATAAGATCCTCCATGCCACGTTCCTGCAACAATTGCATGGCTGCCCTAAAGGCAATGAATTGCCCCAGTCCGGACATATCTATGCCGTAGAAATCGGGATAACGTATCTGTGGTGAAGAAGAAACAATTACGATTTTTTTGGGATGCAACCTGTCCAGAATCTTTAAAATGCTCTGCTTCAATGTTGTACCCCTGACAATGCTGTCATCCAAAACTACCAGGTTGTCTTTTTCCGGTACGATGGTCCCGTAAGTAACGTCGTAAACGTGTGCGGCCAGATCATCACGTGTATTTCCTTCGGCTATGAAGGTTCGGAGTTTAATGTCCTTTACAGCTACTTTTTCATTCCTTACCGAAAGCGACAGTATCTTTCCCAGTTGTTCCCTGTCATTGCAGATACTGTCTGAAAGGATTGCCTCTTTCTTGATCCCGTTAAGATGCTCTTCCAGGCCCTGCAACAGACCATAATAGGCTGCTTCAGCCGTATTGGGAATGTAAGAAAAGACCGTATTCCGGAAATCATGATCAACGGCTTCCAGAACAGGTTTTACAAGATTGTTTCCCAGTGCTTTCCGTTCACGGTAAATATCCGCATCACTTCCTCTTGAAAAATAAATCCTTTCAAAAGAACAGGGTTTAACGTTACGCGGATCCAGTATTTGAGGGCAAGAAACATTTCCGTCCCGCGAAATACGGAGCGCCTGCCCCGGCAACAATTCCCGGATGTCCTCCATGTCAACGTTCATAACAGTTTGAATAACAGGGCGCTCAGAAGCAACCACGGCTATTTCCGGATCCTGGTAATAAAAGGCTGTTCGGATACCCCACGGATCCCTGACACAGAACGTTTCGCCGGATCCTGTCATACCGGCCACTACGTATCCCCCGTCCCACAAAGCCGTACATTTTTTTAATAATTCAGTCGCGTTAAAATGATCTTCTATCTTTCCGGTCAGTTCTGTACCCCGGTATCCCTGACCGTGAAATTCCCGGTAGAGGTATTCTATTTCCATATCCAGGCGATGTCCCATCTGTTCCAGCAAAATATGGGTGTCTGCCATAGACCGTGGGTGTTGTCCTGCATCCGTAAGCGATTTACAGATCACGGGAATGTTTGTCAAATTGAAATTGCCACACAGAACAAGTGTTTTGGCAGCCCAGTTACTGCGTCTCAGATGCGGATGTATATAAGAAAGACCGCTTTTCCCGGTTGTACTGTAACGCAGGTGTCCCATATACATATCGCCAATGAATGGGGTGTTTTCGGACCGGGTTCCGTTGATCATGCCGTATACGGAATCAAAAACTTCATTGATGGCGTTATTCCCTGTTTTGCGGTCCCGGAATATATATTCTTCACCGGGAACTGCTTTTGTATTAATACAGGCCAGCCCGGCCCCCTCTTGTCCCCTGTTATGTTGTTTCTCCATCAAAAGAAACAGTTTCTGCAACCCGTACGTCCGGCTGCCGTATTTATTTTGATAATATCCGGCAGGCTTTTTCAGACGTATGATGGCAATGCCGCATTCATGCTTCAACGTTTCCATGGCTGCAAAAATAAACTATTATATTTGTTCCTGTCATTTTCCGTAAAAAATGATCCCAATCTTATGAAAAATTTAAAATTTTGCAGCCTGTGGATCCTTTTTTTCATGCTGATCCTCTTTTCCTGCCGGGGCCCAATGGACACTCCCGTCAATGAAACAGGACATTTCCGCGAAGTTTTGGGAGAAGGTATATTTTCATTTAATGATCTGAAATCTTCCCTGCTGAGTGTATACCCGACCCTGGATATCACCAGCCTGGACAATATCACACGATTGGTTGATTTTTTAGATACTACAGCAAAAGTGCAGAGCACGGCCATTTCTTATATCACGAAAGACCCCCACGGGTCAGATATACTTGCATCCGGCCTAATCATGCAGCCTGAAGGCAGGAAGTCAAAAGGAGTGCTGCATTTCTTCCCCTCGGCAAAAATTGACAAGGGCAAAGCAGGCAGTGAGCTCTTGCTGACTTTTGAAGGTCTTCTGAGTTTTTTCGGGTATACAGTCATCGTCCCTGACCTGGTTGGCTACGGTGTCAGCAGTTATGCTGAGTACCCTTTTCTTTTTTCAGACAATACCGGACTGGTGGCCTATGACATGCACCTTGCCACAGCCGATTATTTCCGTTCGGAAGGTATCCCCTTTTCAAACAAAGTCACTATTGGCGGTTATTCCATGGGAGGATTGGGCGTTGTTTCCCTGCACCGTCACATAGAAAAATACGATACAGCAGGTCTTATTGTGGAAAGTTCTTATCCCGGAGGAGGGGTTTACGATCTGGGAATGGCTATGGATATTCTTGCCGAAACCGGATATTGTACATTTCCCTTTGTTCCCTATATGTATGTTGCCATGGATTACTGGTACGGACTGGACCTTGATTATACAGAAGTTTTTATTGACCCCCTGCTTTCCAATATGGATGACTGGCTTTCCCGAAAATACCTGGCTCATGAAATGCGCGAATTCATAGGCCCGTACCTCACAACATATATGCATCCCGAATTTTTTACCGATGAAAAAAATGCATCCTTAAACAAAGTGGATTCTTGCCTGAGGCTTCATTCTGTCATTGAGGGATGGGTTCCCCGTGCCCCCATGACCATTATTCATACGGAAGATGATACAATGGCTCCTTTTCAGACAGCAGAGCGTCTGTATGAAACGTTTAAGCGCAAAGGCGGCTGTGTCACCCTGATACGGGGTGATGGGGATCATTTCAATTACGGTTTCGAGTATTACATTACCATGCTCCTGTACCTGCTATTGAAATGAGTGCATTAAAAAACCACCCCGCATGAGGTGGTTTTTTCTTTACTGCTTTTTTTCCTATTTGATCTCTATCTGATATTCTTTGGGAACGGTAGGAGACTCCATGTCTTTGGGTATGGTGATGCTGAGCACCCCGTTTTCCATGGCAGCTTCTATCTTGTCCTTCAGGATGTCATCAGGAAGCAAGAATGCCTGCTCGTAATGAGAATAGGAAAATTCGCGTCTGAGGTATTTGCCGTTCGTGTCTTCTTTGGACTTGTCTTCTTTCTTTTCCAGGCATATGATCAGGCGGTTGTCCTGATCCAGCCGGATTCCGAAATCTTCTTTTGTCATACCGGGAGCGGCTACCTCAACCTTGTAATCTTTTTCGTTCTCGATAACATTGATGGCGGGAGATGTCGTTCCGACCATTCTGCCGAATCCGTCATTGTCCAAAAATTCGTTAAACAATGAGGGCCACCAGTTCTGTGTTCTTCTTAATGTAGGTAACATAACTTTATCCTCCTTTTATTTAATTGTTTACCCGTTAATTATACAAAAGGTGTACCTACCGAAAAAAAGGCACCGGAAACGGTCAGATTGACATATTTTCAGTCATTTTGGCAATAACTTCCAACTCGGCAAAGGCCCCTTTTTTAGGAAGGGCAGAGACTTCAAAAACGGAACGGGCCGGGAACGGAGCCTCAAAAAAGCGGGAATAAATTGTGTTGAAGAGCGGGAAGTCGTTCATATCGGTTAAAAAGCCTGTGCATTTAACGACGTCATCAAAACCGCATCCCGCCTTTTCCAGGATGTATCCCACGTTCCTGAATATTTGTTCTATCTGTGCTTCTTTGGAAGTTTCCACCAATGCTCCGGCAGCCGCATCAATACCCAGTTGTCCCGAAATATAGAGAAAACCGCCGGCGACAACCGCCTGCGAATATGGGCCCAGTGCAGGTGGCGCTTTTGGTGACTGTACAGTAATTCTTTTACTCATATAATTAGTCTTTTAAGTAATAATTCACCGTAGTCACTACACGTATCTTTTTGATATACGGAGTATTCTCGTCTCTGTCGGTGATCGAGAACTGACCCTGGTAAGCATTTTTGATCTTGCCGAGTTTACTTTCGGAGTCCTGGGCAAACTTAATGGCAGCCGTCCGTGCGTTTTGTGTTGCCTCTTCGATCATCTGTGGTTTGATATCATTCAGCCCGGTGAATGAATAAACGGTGTTGTACCGGTATTCGCCTCCGGTTATGGCAATGCCCTGTTTGAGCAATTCTCCCTGGTCGCTTATAAGGTCTCTGACCAGGTCTACTTTCCCGGAGCTTACTGTAATTACCGAGGTCACGTTATACCGGTACGGCGGGGGAGCCGTATTGTAACGCTCGGCGCTCATATCTATGATCTCGGGGGCATTTACACTGATCTCCTCATCGGGAATCCCGTTGTCTTTCAAAAAGGAAACCACTGCATTGTTATTCCGGTTGATCCGAACATAAAGGTCCTGCAGGTCATTGCCCAGCTCCTTGAAGACCAAAGGCCAGGTAACCTTATCGGCAGGCACTTCCATTTCTGAAAGTCCTTTGACGTTGACGGTCCTTTCCCTTCCGGAGAATCCGTCAAGACCCTTTTTCAATAGTAATCCCATGATCACCAAAGCCACGGCCAGGATCAGGGCTTCGTAACGGTAAGTTTTCATAATGCGGCTAAATTACGAAATTTTATTATAGTTTTGTAAGATAAACAGGTTACTATGGAAGTTATTGCCATTGGAAGCGATCATGCTGCATTCGAGCTGAAAGAAAACATCAGGGAATTCCTCATTGAATCGGGTTACAAGGTCAAAGATATGGGGACCGACAGCCTAAAGAGTGTCGACTACCCCGATTTCGGCATTGCAGTAGGAGAAACCGTTGCAAAAGGCGAATGCGAAAGAGGCATTGTCATTTGCGGTACGGGAATTGGTATTTCCATAAGTGCCAACAAGGTAAAAGGGATACGTGCAGCTGCATGCAGCGATCCTTATTCAGCACGTCTTGCAAGGGAACACAACAACGCCAACGTACTGGCACTGGGGGCCCGGATCGTTGCGCCTGAATATGCAAGAAGCATTGTTAAAGCCTGGCTGGATGCCAAATTCCTGGAAGGCAGACATCAAAAAAGAATACAGAAAATTGCACGATATGAATCGGGCGACCCCCATTGGAAACAGTGAACTGAAACTCACCCGGGAACGTTTCGACGGGATTTACATAGCCTATTTCCGGCCTTTGTGCCGGTTTGCAGCTACATATGTTGTGTCTCAGCAAACGGCTGAAAATATTGTCCAGAATGTTTTTGTTTTTCTATGGGAAAAACATCAAACCTTACAGATCCATACCAGTATATCCTCATACCTTTATACCCTGGTCAAAAACAAGTGTATAGATTACCTGCGTCATCAGAAGACAGCACAGGAATACCGGGCAGAACAGGCATTGAAACTCTCCGCCCTGGAACAGCTGGATACCGGTTTGATATCAGGAGAAAATATTGAACAAACCGTGCAGCAGGCCATTGATAAACTTCCGTCAAGATGCCGGGAGGTTTTTATTTTAAGCCGGGTTGAAGGAAAAAAATACCGGGAAATTGCCGAAATCCTGGGTATCTCCCTCAACACCGTTGAAAACCAAATGAGCATAGCTCTCAAAAAGTTACGAAAAGACCTGGAACATCTTCTCTGATTTTTTTGTACGCCTTTGGTGGTTTTTTTGATTTCAAACGTTCTATTAACAGAAAAGGAAACAACGCTATGGAAGAAATGCTTCAACGTTATTTTGCCGATGAGCTCACTCCTGCTGAAAAAGAAGGGTTGCTGGATGCTGTGGAGAAGGATGCCGGGCTCAGGAGAGAATTTTGCAAAATGCAGAATCTCAAGGCAATTACTTCCCTTTTCCCCGCATCGGGTGATACGGAAAGATCCACATCCCGATTGCTGCTTTGGAGAAAGAGCAACCTGCGGGTATTTTACCGTCGCTTTGCCGGTTATGCCGCCGCAGTTCTTGTTGCCGGATTTGCCCTATGGGGATTGTTGCAGCCTCTTACACGCAATATCCCGGAAGAACCCACAACTTATATGATGGAAGTATCTTCTCCTTCTCACAGAAATAAAACGTTTAAACTCAGTGACGGTACCATTGTGTGTCTGAATGCCAGTTCGGTGTTGCGTTATCCCAATAAATTTACAGAAGGAGAACGAAGGGTAATACTTTCCGGGGAGGCTTTTTTTGAAGTTGCCCAAAATGAGGCAATGCCTTTTATAGTTACCACGGAACAATACGACATTCGTGTTCTGGGCACAAAATTCAATGTTTTTGCCTACAAAGATCATGATGTAGTAACATCTCTTGTGGAAGGCTCCCTGGAAGTGGTTAAGCCCGCTGCTGAATTTCCCACAGTGCGTATCAGGCCTTATGAAAGCATTACCTGGGGAGGGGAAAGCTGGCAACGCAGTACTTTCAGTGAACCCGATTTTATTATGTGGAGGGAAGGTATTTACGCCTTTGACAATGCTCCCTTCAAAGATATCGTAGACAAACTGCAGCTTTATTATGCAACGAATATTGTAATAACAAATGATGAACTGGCCCAATACCGCTTCAGTGCCAAATTCCGGCAGGATGACGGGCTGGAAAGTATCCTCAAGACCATGAAGAAGATCTATGGATTTCAAATGGATAAAAACAGGCAGACAAACACCATTATAATTGAATAAAAAGCCGGCAGATGCTGCAACATCCACCGGCAGAACCGCTAACACAAACTATTGTATTAACTTCTAATTCTACAAAGTTATGAAAAATTTATTTTTTTCGCTAATTCTGCTTTCCGTAAGTACATTTTCTCTTGCGGGCGCAGAACCCGATCTGTCGGTTCCTCAGGACGCCGTTATCACAATATCGGGCAATCGAATTACTCTGGGATCGTTCATAGACCAGGTTGAGAAACAAACCGACTACCTTTTTGTATACAGCAAAGAGAATGTGAACGTGAATGCGATCGTTTCCGTAAGGGAGGGCAAAAGATCCGTTGCCCAATTCCTTGATGAAGCCTTTGGTAACAGCAATCTGAATTACGTATTTGAGAACAAATACATAGTGCTCACTTACAAAAAGCCTGAGTATTTGAGTGTTTCGGGAACCGTGGTTGATGCCCAGACCCGAAATCCCCTGGTATTTGCTTCTGTTTATATTGTAGACAAAGGCATCAGCAACGTTACGAACGGAGAAGGGTATTTTTCCCTGAAATTCCCTGCCTCTTTTGCCGGAGATTCTGTACGTATATCCTTCCTGGGATACCATCCCCGGACTTTTTCCCTGAAGGATCTGATGGACCTGGATCAAGACGTGGAAATACCGCTTAGTTTTGTTCCCACAATCCTTCCCTCTATCATGGTTACACCTACCGATGCCGCCGACCTGGTTGCACTGGCCCTGGATAAAATCCCGGCCAACTACCCCGATCATCCCATGCAAATGACCGGTTTTTACCGCGAGATGATTCGTAAAGGAAACAATTACGTAACCCTGACGGAAGCTGTGCTGGATATCAACAAAAATTCCTACGGAAGGCTTTACGGCCTGGATCAGGTAGGCGTTTTCAAAGGACGCGGAAGTGTGGACTGGACACGTATTGACACGGTATTTGTTAAATTCCGGGGAGGTATCAACTCGGCACTGGAAATTGACGTGGCCAAATTCCCTTTCCTGGGGACAAGTATTGCCGAACTGAACGAGATCTATGAATTTCAAATGGGAGAACCGGTCCAGGTGGACGGAAGGATCAACCATGTGGTACACTTTGATCAAAGAGAAGGTGTGCAGGAAATTCATTTCCGCGGAAAGATCTACATTGATATGAAATCACATGCTATCAGCCGGGTGGAATTCAATATGAACGTAGAAGACCGTGCCGATGCCACCAGCATATTCATATCACGCCGGCCAATGGGGTTCAGGGCAAATGTACTATATGCTACTTACCTCGTCCAATACAAGGAGATCAATGGAAAATGGACTTTTGATTACTCACGCACCGAGATCAAGTTTGATTCCAAATGGGACCGAAAACTGTTTAAAAACACGTATACCATTATGTCCGAGATGGCCATTACCGAACGCAGCGACCGTACCATGAAAATACCTTCTGAGCAACGGGTACGTTCCAGGGACATTACCCTGGACAAGGTAACCGACTTCCAGGATGAAGGCTTCTGGGAGGATTACAATGTCATTGAGCCCGAATCCGGAATTGAACAGGTCATTGCCCGAATCACCAGGCAATTGAGAAGAAGAGCCAGCGAACAATAAAAATCTGATAGATATAGGGCGGAAAAATTTTCCGCCCTATATTTGTATATTATGAAAGAAGTGCGTTCCATAACCTGCTACGAAACAGATCTTGCAAAAGACCTTAAACCATTCGCTTTTATGAACATTGCCCAGGAAATGGCCAACCTGGATGCCGTCCGCCTGGGATTCGGTTACGACAGGCTCCTTGAACTAAATACCATATGGGTGTTGTCCCGTATGGAAGTCAGGTTTCTGCGCGCTCCGGTATGGAGGGAAACCGTAGAGATCGATACCTGGCACAAAGGTAAAGACGGCATATTTTCCCTGAGAGATTTTCTGATCAGAAACGAAAACGGGACGGAGAACCTGGTCGCCGCCACAAGTTCCTGGCTGATCATCGATCTTAAAACACGTCGTATTCAGAGGCCACAATTACTTTTTGACAACACCACCCTTACGGAAAAGAAAGATCGACATGCCATTGAAACTCCCTGCGCAAAAATTGAGGGTCCCGACCGTAAAATGCTTCAGCCTGCCGGACAAAAAACGGTCAGCTATTCAGATATCGATTTCAACGGACATGTCAACAACGCCAAATACCTGGAATGGGCTATGGATCATCTGTATCCCACACAGGTCAGTTCGCATAAGGTGGACCGGTTCCGGATCAATTTCAACAATGAAGCACATCTTACCGATCACATAGCAATGATGGCAACCCAAACAGATCCGCTTACAAATTACGTAGAAGGAATGAAAGAAGGAAAAAGCATTTTCCGGGCGGAAATTTCATTCAAGCCCTGATTTCAGCACACGGCTCACTTATTCTTTCTTTTGAGAATTTCTGTGTAGAGGTATCTTTTGATCTTGAGTGTAGGTGTTTTTTCAAACCCGTTTTCCTGTTCATGGATACCGGTTATGCGCGACATCTTCCCTACTTTGCTGTTCACATAATTCATGATATCGTTATATACTTCTGAAATTTGTTCACGAAGATCCTCTCTCAGGTCCTGCAGGTAAACCAGTGCAACAAGTTTCCCCTCTTTCTGTAAAACAAGGGATTCAGCTACCAGTTCATGCTGATTGAGAATGCTCTCAATATCTTCGGGATAAATATTTTCTCCGGTCGATCCGACGATCATATTGCTCAAACGCCCTTTTATGAAAATACGACCCGATTTGTCTACAATGCCCAGGTCACGTGTGCGAAACCAACCGTCCTCTGTAAAGGCCTCTTTATCGGCCTCCGGATTCTTGAAGTACCCGTCCATTATACAGGGTGTTTTCACCTGAATTTCACCTACACCTGTTTTGGGATTTATATCTTGCAAACGGACCTCAATACCTTTCATGACCCTTCCTGTTGACTGAAGGAATGTGTCCGGATGAACAGCCCCGGCAATGAGCGGAGCTGTCTCGGTCAGACCGTACCCGATAGAATAAGGGAACCGGGCATCACGCAAGAATTTCTCGGTGGCCCTGTTGAGTTTTGAACCGCCTATGCCAAAGAACCTGATCCTGCCTCCAAAAGTATGATACAACCGTTTACCGGCAATTCGGTGTAACAGGCGTCGTATAAACCTTACCTTGTATAGGATCTTCAGAACCTTACTGGAAGTAAACCGGGCAAACACCTGCCTGGTGTAGATCTTTTCCATGATTAGCGGTACAGTAAGCATGAAGGTGGGTTTGACACTTTTCAGTGCAGGCAGCATACTTGTTGGTGTGGGAGGCAACCCCAGATACACTACAGAAGCTCCCTGCATAAAAGGATACAACATACCCAAAGAACACTCGTAGGTATGTGACAAAGGCAATATGGAAAGAAAAATATCTTCCGGAAATACTTCAATAAGGGTTGTCACCATATGCAATTGATTGCACAAGGCTTTGTGGCTCAACATAACTCCCTTTGGTGAGGAAGTGGTTCCCGATGTGTAAATGATAGCAGCCAGATCGTCCGGTTCCGGAACGGATCTTTCCCCCTGTTTGTCAAGGTCGTGCATTTTCTTCCCGCCAATAACCGTCAGACTGACCGTTCTAACGATCAGATCCATTTTTTCTCTTGCCTGGTGAGGGATCTTGGCGTACAGCTTATCGGAAACACATAATGCCTTTGAGCCGGAATGCTCCAAAATGGATGAAATGGCCTCTCCTGAAAAATCAGGCAAAATGGGAACAATGACCATCCCCAGGGTTACGGTAGCAAAATAACAAACATTCCAGTTGGGCATACTGGTACTCAGTAAAGCTACCTTGTCTCCTTTTTGAAGCCCGGCTGCGAGCAAAAAGGCCTGAACACTTTCCACTCTTTGGGCAAAATTTCCATAAGTTAACGTTTCTCCTTCGAACAAAGAAAAAGCAGTCCTATCAGAATAAGTATCTATACTGTTAGAATATACGTGAAATAAAGTAGGATAAATCATTGTTTTTTATATAAGTTAGTATATACGTACAATAATAATGCCGTCAAAGGTATATATTTTTAATTTTACTATAGAATTCCTTTGAGTTTTCGTTTAAGATGGGTTACACAACGTTGTAGCCTTCATTCCCGAAACGCCTAACAAGCCTAGCGTAGAAAACATCTCATAAAATGCTGAATTTCCGTAAAATAAACCTCAATTCATTTGGATATAACATCGTTATGTATTATATTTGCACACATAACGATAACAGCCATGAGCATAGTAAAACAGTTGGACAAACGGTCAGGCATAACA
>JBAZHT010000017.1:0-28971 GCA_041652255.1 Bacteroidales bacterium | reverse complement strand
ACACCCCAATTGTGTAAATGTTTACCACCTGACAGAACTTATCTCTGAAGGCAGATATAGCGTTATTATACAAACTCCGGATAAGGTGTACCAGGGGAGTTTCTATTACCAAGAGCCCTAAACGGCTGAGATTTAGTTTATATACTGATTTTTTGTTTGTTATACCGGTATGTAATTATATCGAACGGTTAATACTATGCAAATCCGTGTACAAATTGGAGAGATTCTTAAAGTTTAATTGGCTCCAGAAAACATTCACTCAGTAAAAATTATTATGATGAAGAAATTTTTTGTTTTGTTTACAATTTTAACACTGAGCAGCATATCAGTATTTTCCCAAAATGTTCCTGAGCAGTCAATAAACGAAGCTCCAGATTCAGGAGGTGGTGGCTTCATTGTTTATGATTATAACTTTCATGTATATGTTCAGGGCATCTGTATCGACGCTTTTGTAAAACATGAATATACATATAATCCAGCGACGAGAATGGAAGAGGTAACAGGAATTGATTATGTATATTTAGTGTATCCTCTGTGCTTTGATACCTACTATGAAGGATGCCAAATCTTTACCTCTCCAGGTGTGCCAACAAGAATTGAGATTTATTTGTACACAGACTCTCCGTGGGGAGGAGTATATCGTACTCACTCGTATTACCCAAGTTTAGTTTTATAAAAATTGTTTTTGCCGGATTAACAATAAGAAGTATCTCTTTTTTTTTATGTATTAGAAATTCCGAATCTAAAAAAATGAAAAATGCTCCCCGCACATACTGGTTCTCTTTGAAACCTTACGTTTATCCCGTTGTTAAGGACACCAATGTGTTGTTGCTCAATACACGGGATATGAATGCGATCATTTCCAACAGTGACCCGATCGTAGCCCGGCTTATAAGTGAATTGATTGTTCCTGCCGCTTTTGGTGTTGTGGTTCTTTCGGAGGATTCGGAAAATTACCAAAAAGAAAAAGCATTTATTGATAAAGTCTGCGACCATCAGATGGGAACAATGACCCGGGCAGATAAAGGGATGGAAAGACCGGTTGTCCTGACACCATATCATTTCCGGATGCATTCGGTCACAAAAGGAGAGATCCGTAAATCCGGCAACAACATTACCCTGTTCATAGACAACGAATGTTCCCGCGATTGTACCCTGTGTCCGGTGTATTTCCGGCAATTTAAGTGTTGCCATAAACAGGGGGATGTCAGCTTCATGGACACCCGGTTGATACGCGATGTCCTGGAAGATGCTTCAAAATACGACTCATTTATCATCAACGTCTGCGGGGGTGACATCACACTCCATCCGGATATTGAAGGTATTGTTTCCATGCTGAGTGCCTCTCCGGTAAAATCCAGGTATCATATTTATTACAAAAATTGTGACAGCGATATCAAAAAAATGCTGGATTCCAAAGATACTGTTGTGATTGTTGACTTTCCCCTGGACCGGAAAATGCATATTGATCCACGTGACGGCTATACGTTCAATTTTGTGATCAAAAACGGGGAAGAACTGGATGCGTGCTACCAATTGGTAAAGAAGTTAAGTGTTGAGTCTTTTTACATATCGGTAGTGGATACCGGCGATGATCAAGGGTTTTTAAAAGAAAACGTGTTTTTGTTACAGGACGGACTTGCCTGCGGAGCAGCTGCCATCCCGTATGAAGAACGTATACGTATAGTCAATAACCATTACTTCTACCGTACTTTTATGCTGCCAAACGGGGATGTTTGCGGATCTCCTGAAGATGTGCCGGTAGCCAATATGTACAGGAATCCTATGACTTTTGTCAAGGATTCCATCAATAATTTTCATGCTTCACTATGGGACAAATCCAGGGACAACGGTATTTGTTTTAATTGTATTTTTCATTATATTTGTCCATTACTGTCCCGTTACGATTTTTCGGAGCCTTTTTTTGAATTAAAAATCGAAAACCATGGTACGTAGATTCATTATTATCCAGCTTCTGTTTCTATCCACGACAGTACTCTATGGTCAGGGCAAAGTCAGTTGTACAGGCCACATAACCGCAGAAATCATTGAAGGTGTCGCTGTATCACCCAGCATGGTCACAGGGATACTGCTAGACAATCCATCGGACGATATTAATCTGGGTTCTGTACGATTGGCGTCAGATGAAGATATTGCCTGTAACGTAATTTTGAATTCGGGAGATTTGGAAAATTCCGGAGGCATTATTGCTTATTATGATTCCCGAAATGATCAAGACACAGAAAAAATTCTGAGATTTTCAGCCAGCACCAAAAATCTCAGAGAACAGAAAAACGGTGTATATGAAGGATCTTACTCAGTCATGCTGATGTATGAATGATCTGTGTTGATCAATTCACATTTTTCATCAATCCTTTCAGATCTTCCTTAGTCATTTCCCCGGTAAGGCAGATGATGTTGATTTCATCGTTTTCGCGGGCACAGATGTAAATGTCTGAAATGAGGGTGTCCTTTCTTTGTAAATATATGACCACTTTTTCCGTGGTTTCTTCCACTTCCATCAAAATTTCAAACTGTCCGTTCCTGATCAGGTCATTGAAATCTTTTTCCATTTCGTTAATGTACTTCGGATTGTCTGTAGACAGTATATAGAGTCCTTTTAAATTCTTGATGATACCGGATATATCCACGTCTTCGGAAACATTCAGTTGAGCATCATCGCCCATCAGGGAAAACATGGAAGGAGATATGTAGACTTTGGTCATGCCTTCGTAGGCGGCATATTTATTATAAAATTTGCTTTGACCAAAAACCGGGACTACAAATAATGCAGCCAGGATGATAAGTAATGTCTTTTTCATTTTTTATTGATTTCTAAATATTTATTCAATGTATTAATAGTAGATATTTCGGAATGAGTCTGTTCCACTTTGTCAATGCCTTTATTCATCAGAGACGAAACGTATTGCAGTACTTTTTCGGTCTCGTCATACGCCTCTTCCACATTGGTGTAGGTGTCTGCCAATTGTACGACGGGTTCCCTGACAGGCACAAAAACAGCAAGTGTTATTATAAGTACGACAGAGGCAGCAACAGCTATAGATTTCCAGATCGTATGACGGGGTCTGAGTGTGATCAGGACAGGTTCATCCTGTTCCTTTCTGCCGGTATTTTCCTGTGCCGCCAGCCGGTCTATGGTAGCTGAAATTTTTGCTTCCAGATCTTCGGGTACTTCTACCCGGTCGTAATGCTGATCCATGATCTTTTTAATCTTATTAATATCCATGGCCGTTCATTTTTTCGTATTGCTGCCTGATGTTTTTTTGGGCTCTTGTTAAATGCACCCTGATATTTATCGGATTTAAACCGGTTATTTGTTCAATTTCTTTCAGGGTAAATTCGCTAAAGTGTCTCAGTCTGAAAATTTCACGTTGTCTTTCCGGGAGTCGGTCAACCAGGCGAAATACCATCTTTAGTTCATCTTTATGATCCATTTGACCTGCTGTGTCTACCCATTCTGAATTCAGTGTCTCAGCAGCCTCCTTTTGGGATGTCCTTCTTGCCGGGGAGCGGAGCCTGTCCAGGCAAAGATTTCGGATCATTGTGGCGGCATAAGCCTGCGGGTTATCTATTCCTGTTAGTTTTTCCCGGATATTCCATAGTTTCACGTATACGTCCTGCACGGTATCTTCGGCTTCAGCCCGGTTGTTGAGCAATCTGTAAGCTGTAATATACAGCTGCTTGTGACAGGGCAGGAAAGTATCCTTGAAAGTCTGGGCATCAAACATTTTTATTTTCTGCGACGATTTCCTGGAACGTTTCGGTTGATAATTTTTCATTAGCAAATTTAGTGTTATTTGCCATACTGTAGTCTTTTGAAAAGGCCATTACCAAAAGGGCTATGGTTATTCCTACTACGAAGATCACCGGATACACACCTCTTTTAGTACAGTAAATTGTTTTCATTTTAGTTAATAGTGTTATTTGTGTTCTGGGCAATAAGTTCTTCCATATGAACCAGATCTATCTTGCCGTTGATCTGGATAAGCGATGCATCATCTCCGGTTATGATCACTACAAACCGTTCAATGGATTCATCTTTGATCTGTGCCAGGACACGTACATTTTCCGATTGTTCAGTTACTTCGGCCAGCAGTTCCAGGTTGTCATCGTTGAAATTTTCTACCTGTTTGCTGAAAGCGTCTTTTATTTCCTGGTCACAATTTTCGAGGGACAGAACGGATACGGACCTGATCCCGCGAATGAATTCAGACTCAGCATCGTCTGCAAATATTTGTGCAATTTGCATCATAAGACCTCCCACGTGTACGTGTTCTGCTTTAGGTTGGGAGGCAAATTGCAGGACAATGTCTTTCAGTTGGTTCTGAGCATAAATCATGGTCAGATTCCCGATTAAAAAAAGTACTGTAAAAAGTGTTTTTTTCATGGTTGTTAATTATTAATAGTTTGTGTTTGCGGTTCTGTTATATTGACGTATTCCCTGAATAAATGTTACACCTCTCATTAGAATATTTAACTTTGTGTTATGAAAATTCTTGTTTTGGGTTCCGGCGGCAGGGAGCATGCGCTTGCCTGGAAATTGGTTCAATCACCTTTGGTAGAGGAGCTTTTTGTGGCACCTGGCAATCCGGGAACTGTGGCTCTCACTTTAACAAACGGAAAGCATGTTGTTAATGTTGCATTATCCCCCGCAAATTTTCCGGCTATACGTTCTGCCTTGTTGCAATACCATATAGATATGCTTGTGGTGGGTCCGGAAGAACCCCTGGTAAAAGGGATTAAAGATTTTTGTCTGCAGGATCCGGCTTTATCACATATTTTAGTGGTGGGGCCGGGTAGTGACGGAGCCAGGCTGGAAGGCAGTAAGGATTACGCCAAAGGGTTTATGTATGCCTACAACATCCCCACAGCCCGTTACCAAACATTTGACGCGGACCATTACCGGGAAGCATGTTTGTTTTTGGAAACCATGCGTGCTCCGTACGTGTTAAAAGCCGACGGCCTGGCAGCAGGCAAAGGTGTATTGATAGAAACGGATCTGCAGCAGGCCCGGGAGCATCTGAAAGAGATCCTGGACGGAAAATTCGGGACTGCCGGCAATAAAGTGGTTGTAGAAGAATTCCTGGACGGCATTGAAGTGTCCGTTTTTGTGATCACAGACGGGATACATTATAAGATACTTCCCGAGGCAAAAGATTACAAAAGAATCGGGGAGCACGACAACGGACTGAATACCGGCGGAATGGGAGCCGTATCTCCCGTTCCTTTTGCCGCGAAAGAATTTATGAATAAAGTGGAAGAAAGGATCATACGTCCTACATTATCCGGATTGCAAAAAGAAGGTTGCGATTACCGCGGATTTATATTTTTTGGTCTGATGAATTGTAAAGGAGATCCTTACCTAATAGAATACAACATCAGGATGGGTGATCCCGAGACAGAATCCGTTGTCATGCGCCTGCAGGGTGACCTGGCTGCAGCCTGCGCCGCGTTGAAAAACCGTTCTCTGGACAAAACAGATCTTTCCTTGAATAATAAACATTGTGTGACCGTAGTTACAGTTTCCGGAGGATATCCGGGTCCTTATGAAAAAGGATATGATATTGAGGGACTGGACCGCGTCCGGGATGCAACGGTCTTCCACATGGGTACTACAGGGGAGCATCCAATAAAAACAGCCGGAGGACGTGTTTTGGCCGTATCGGCACTGGCTTCAACCCCGGAACATGCCCGTAAAAAAGCTTACAGGGAATTGTCAAGGATATCTTTCAGGGACATGTATTACCGTAAAGATATTGGAGAAGATCTCATGAATATGCAAACACTGTAATATGATCCAATACATTAAACGCAGTCTTACAGGCGCATTCCTGTTGTCCTTTTTACTGATGGCAGTATTTCGCTTGTTTTATTGTTTGGTTGTTGAGGGGCCCTGCCTTTGGTACCTGCATTTGTCAGAGTCTTTTATCATTTTGGCGACCGGGATCTTGCTTTCATTCCTTAATGACCGCTACGGGCTTCTGCCTGAGCGGACGCTATGGATCCTGGTTTGTTATGTATGGCTGGTTTCCTGTTTTCCGCAAACGTATGAAAATCCGCGTTTGTATGCAGCAGCCCTCCTTACGGCCGCGGCCGTTTATGCATTGGTATATGCCGCCTTTATTTCAGGGACACGATCGGGACCTTTCCTGTGTTCCTTTTTCATTACCTGTGCAGGAATGCTGTATACTCCCGTTTTCTTTCTTCTGATACCTTTTATTATCAGTTTTATACGTATGGTAAAACTGTCCGGTAAAGACGTTGTGGCATTTTTAGGCGGGATACTGGTTCCGGTTTTTTTAGTGACTGCCATTCTGTGGTTTCTCCATAAAGACATAACAGAATACTGGATGCAAACCGCTGCATTTTTCACGAAACCGGATCCTTCAATGGCTTTTGCCTCTTTTACCATTACCCGGATCGTACTGGTGTCCCTGCTATCCCTGTTGGTGATACTGTCCATGTTCATACGGCTGGTACACCGCGACACCACGACTACTGTCACAATATCTCGTTTTTACGGATCCATGTTCTGGATCATTATTTTCACGGTTTTGGTAATGGTGTTCTACCCCGCTTATGCAAAAGGAATGGTGCTGGTAGTGATGATCCCGACCTCTTTGATTATAACTTCCCTGTTTTCGGAAAGACGCCTTTTTGGTTCAAGGATTTGGCTGGTCTTATTACTTTTGGCCGGACTGGCCCACTACATTTTTGTGTTTTTCCCCATCGACATTGTCTAACGAAATGCCCCTGTATTCTCCGGTAAGGGTGTTGAGAAATGATACAATGGCCCGGATCTGCCTCTTGGATAGATTTTTATCCCTTTGGTAGTAAGCCATATCAGCAACGGCATCTTGTAACGTTCTGGCGGATGCATCGTGAAAATACGGGTATGTAAGGGCAATGTTTCTAAGTCCCGGAACTTTAAAACGATGCATGTCAGAAGGCAGGGATGTTACTGAATAACGGCCCATGTCTTCCAGTGAAATTTGCCGGATATCCGGGAAATAATCGTTAGCTACTCCCATAAATTCGAAAGATGTCCCTCCCATAGCAATACCGTTATGACAGGTAGCACATCCGAATTTTTTAAACAAACGATATCCTTCTCGCTCTTGCTTGTCTATCGCTCCCACATCTCCTTTGAGGTACTTGTCAAAGGCTGAATTTGGAGTGATCAGGGTTTTATGAAACTCGGCAAGGGCATCGGTTATTGTGGTGTCTGAATAACCCGATGGGTAAGGTACCAGGAAACGCTCAGTCAGCGTGGAATCTTCAGATAAAATCTCAAAGATACGGTCCAGGCTGTCGTTGCCCATTTTTACAGGATCAAGCAACGCCTGGTATGTCTGGTCGTGCAGTGTCGAGGCATTGCCGTTCCAAAAATGGAAAGCATGAAAAATGGCGTTGAAAACAGATAGGGAAGTGGTGGTGCCGGGTTGGTTGTATACACCTACCGAAAAATCCAGGTTGTCAACACCGGCTGTTTGCAAGTTGTGACAGGTGGCACAGGACACTGTGTTGTCCACCGAGAGTCGTGTGTCGTGAAAAAGCAGTTCACCCAGTGCCGCTTTATCCGCATCGTAAGGGACAAACTCCGGAACGGGACTTACCGGTTCAAAAGGATATTCTTCAGAAGGGTACGGATAAGAATAATAGGTGGAGAGCTGATCGTATATCCAGTTCAGAAAAATTTCCTGTTTATCCCGGATGAGGTAAGATTTCCAGTGTATTATATAAAAACTCAAAGGAGGCATACTTTGTTGTGAAACGGCTTTTTGTAATTTTACCAAAGATGTCTGATCGTAAGGCAAATCCTCAATAACGTATGCCAAGGCATAGGAAGCATCTGCGTAACGGATGCCTTTTTCAGCATCTCTGCGAATAGCCGCACCGAAAACAGGCCAGTTTATATGTGTGCAAAATTCATGAGGCCCCCCGTGACAAATGAAACAGCCTCCCTGATCAACTATTGCATTGACCCGGTCCGAAAGCATCATGTCGGCAGGAGGTGCCTGGTTGACAATGCGCGAGAGGAATATTCCTGTACCTATCATGATGATCAAGGACCCGGTAAGTTTCCAGAGTATGTTCAGAAACCGCTTCATCTTTGCTGGATATTGAGTGCGTAATTATGCATGCTTCCCCTGGCCGAAGGCAGGTATTGCAATCCATACCAGCAGACCTGTAAAGCCAGAAAAGCAACGATCAACGAAATGTAGAGGTGTTTGTGGAAATTTGGCCGTATGCTTTTCAGGTAAAAATAAAAAACATACAACAACCAGGTGATGGCAGCCCAGGTTTCTTTTGGATCCCAGCTCCAATAGTCCCCCCAGGCCTGTTTGGCCCACAGAGTCCCCAGCAACATGCCAACAGTAAAAAAGGAAAGTCCGGCACGACACAATTTATCAATAGCCGGGAGCACATTCAACGAAGGCCTTATCAGACCGGATAAGGCCAGTAAAAAAGTACAAGCCAGCAATGCATAAGAAAACATGTATACAGTAACATGGGGAATGAACCAGATACTTTGCAGGGCCGGCATTAAAACACGGTTGTGGATCTCGGGCCGCAATATATTTATCAAAAGGAAAACCAGCGCCATAACTGTCGTCAGGGAGAGGATCCATTTGTATTTCCATCGTATGTATGTGATCAATCCGGCCAGTGCCAGGAACAGGGAATACCACAGCCGGGTTTCTCCCATAGTAACCAGTGGCGGTCGTTTTAAAGATATCCAGAAAGCTGCAATAAAAGAAGCGTATATCAATATTCCCGCGGTATAAAGAATTACGGTCCAAAGGGCGGCTTTTTTTCGGGTGAAAAATGATGTCACAGACCCGGTCATCCAGCAACAAGCCGCTGCAACGGCAAAATATGTTAAATGATCCCAGGTCATACGAAAAAAGTTTTTAAGGCTCCGGCCAGCAACAACAGTATTCCTGCAAAGACCAGCCATCGCCACGGCTGCCGGGTCACCATAACAATACAGTAATCTGTCAGGTCTCCTTTTGCCGAGTCGTAATCCATCAAATATACCTGGTGCCCTTTATAATTCACGGGGTGGTTAACCCGCAGTGTCTTGAGCACAGAATTCTCTTTGCGGTCCGAGTCATCCTCCCTGCGGTCAAAGGCATCCTCCCTGCTGTCCGAGGCATCCTCCCTGCTGTCGATGTCCTTAAGGGAAACCTGTGCCCGGTATTCCATCGGTTCGCCTGCCTGGTACCGGGTTATCCCGAAATCTTCCAGCCGCATAGTAAAAGGCAGTGAGGTACGTGCGTACTCTTGGCGGGGAACCATGACATGTGTCACGGAGGCATCGGCAGTTCCCAGCATGCCGGCCCATAAAGCCAGCCACAGTCCGAATCCTGCCAGGGAAAATTTCAGAAACAGACGCGATGCCAATACGATCAAAAACACCGTAAGAACCACCACAAAAGGCCACATGCGTGTAAACGCTATATGTACAGGCATAAATCCTTGTACCAGCGATACGGCTATCAACAGGAGCAGGGCTATGGTCATGTATTTATCCCGGTATAGTTTCCGGAATTTCCATCCTAAGAAAACAATACACAATCCTACTATCAAATTTACGGGGAAAGCAAAAAGATGCAGACTGACCGTCATAGGCGAATGGTTTGGTTGGTAACAAAGATAAAAAAAATCTGCCGAGGAAATACTTATCTTTGCAACACTATGGAAAATATACAAATATCCGGAAAGTACAGCCGGGATGAGTTGCTGCTCAAAGAATTGAAAGCATCCGGATTGCCTGTATTCCTGTATGGTATAGGATTGATTGCGGACACGACACAGCTCTGTTTGCATGAAAACGGTCTGCAGATCGCAGGCCGTGTGATAGACGATAAATACATACCTGACCTGCGATCCCGTGCGGACTATCCCTTATTATCCATATCGCAATTGAACCGACAACATCCCGCATTCAACGTATTGTTGTGTTTTTTTGGCGGGTACCGTAACGATCTGAGTAAATACCGCGAACTATTTCCCGGAGCAAAAATCATCAGCTTTTTATCTTCCATATACGACCGTGGTGTCCTGGAACCTATGGACAGCGACTTTGTTACATCCAACATCGGATCTTTCAACCGGGTCTGTGAACTGTTGGAAGACAAACTCTCAAAAGACAGCCTGGAAGCTTATATTAATGCCAAGGTCACCAAAGATGCCTCACACCTGTTTCCTTTTGTCAGGAGGCCTCAGTATTTTTCGGAACATAATGTGATTAAGGATCTGACACTTACGCGGGAAGAGTTCATGATCAATTGCGGGGCCTTTACCGGGGATACCATCAGGGATTTTCTGGAAGCAGTCGGAAGCCGATACTCCAAGATTTACGCCTGTGAACCCGACAGCATGAACGTGCAAAAACTGAGAGAATATATCCGTACCGTAGCACCGGATGGAAAGGTAGCCATAATCCCTAAATGTATCTCAAACACTTCTGACTCTGTTTACTTTCTGAATGAAGGGACCATGCTTTCCCGGAACGTAGAAACTTCCGTAACGGGTTCTGTATCAGTTGAATCCATCACTATAGACGAAATGTTGGATTCATCTCCGGCTACCTTGATCGTAATGGACGTGGAAGGAAACGAGCTGAAAGCCCTGCAGGGAGCCCGGCAAACCCTCCTCAAATACAGACCGCTTCTGGCCCTGGCCGCCTACCACAAAAAAGACGATATCCCCGTGCTGGTTGATTACTTGAAAACACTCGTCCCTGAATACAGGTTCTATTTCCGGGTGCACAAACCCATGGCCATAGATGCCGTTCTCTATGCCAGCGCAAGGGGTGCAACGGACACTTGATTCTTTTCGTTGATTTTCAGCGACTTATAAAAATCATACCCCCGGGGGTATGATTTTTATAATTGCCTGGTTCTCAGGCAAAAGAATCAAGTGTCCGTTGCACCCCTTGCCGTGCCAAAAAAAAACCGACCCAAAGCCGGCTTTTTTAGAGGTACCCAGCGGAATCGAACCGCTGTACTCGGTTTTGCAGACCGATGCCTAACCACTCGGCCAGGGTACCAAAAGGATTGCAAAGTTAGTAAATATTTTTAAAAAGCGCAGCCAGTTTCTCCAGATACTTCTTATCGGTTTTGTCGAATGTATTGAGCTTTTCAGAATCAATATCAAGGACGGCCGTGATGTCCCCTTCTTTATTTGAAAAAGGGACCACGATCTCCGAGCGCGAACGGGAACTGCACGCAATATGTCCCGGAAATTTTTCCACATCGGGAACGATCAATGTTTTACCCTGTTTCCAGGAGGAACCGCAAACGCCCCGGCCGTAAGGGATCCGGGTACAGGCTACAGGTCCCTGGAACGGGCCCAGGACCAGTTGTCCGGCTGCCTTGTCCACACGGTAGAAGCCTACCCACCAAAATTTAAAGGTTTCCTTGATCAATGCACTGATATTGGCCATATTGGACAAAAGATCCGGTTCGTCTTTTATCAGGGAAGCAGCTCTTTCCAGTACTTCTTCGTACATCCGCTGCCGGGGGGATTTTTTTTCTTCCTGATGAGCGATCAGTTCCTGGTAGATACGGTAACATACGTAAGCATCTGTAGCGGCATAGCGGGCCTGGGCTTCTGACAGTGGATAAGCCTCCCAATTGGTAGTCTGTTGCGACTTGCTCACACGTTTTCCTAAAACAATAGCCGCCAGCTTCTTGACGCTTTTTTCCATAATGCCGTATTCCTGCGCCATTTCCTGCAGATCAATGAACCCTTCCGCCTGAAAGTCGGCGTAGCGCTGCAGCCCAATAATATCGTCCCTGACAGCAGCTCCAACTTTCACTATGCGGGGATCACTCAATACGGCCAACAGTTCCGGGGGCAGCCCCGTTTTATTCAGGTGGATCAGAAAAGAACGATTGCCGGTAGACAATTGCAAAAGGGCCGGCTTGTACATTTTTCCGGAAGAAAAACGGGGTTTGGTTTCCGTATCGAATCCCAAAACCGATTGCCGGGAAAGGTACTCCGTCGCTTTCTGTACCTGCGAACTTGTTGTGACAAGGGTAATGTGTCCCTTCAATTCCACCCGGGGGAACATATCCAGGACACTATTCTCAATGGTTGATGCAAACATTTAGTAAAGGGTATTTAGAAAGATCCAACGGTTCTGCCGAATGTATCCGGACACAGGAAGGCGTGGTACGAAAAGCTGCCAGGCGATTATTTCTCAATGCCTGGTAAAGAATTTCCGCAGCTTCTTCCCGCGGATCTATCAGAACGACTTTCGGATCAATAAGATGTCTGTATATGTAGCGGTTGTTTTGCCTGAAGTTTCTCAAAAACGTGAGCTGTTCAATAATGATACCGGGGTAACGCGAAAATGTATTTTCTCCGGTAAGTATGTATTTCAAAGGAGGATGGCTGCCCAATAGCAATTGGTTCACAAGGGAAGTAACCGCATAACGAACAGCATTTTCCGGAGAAACGACTTCCATAACCCCGGGATTATACCGGGAGCCCTTGTAGTTCATACCGGATCGGGAATAATCAAAATGGTAAGCCCTTATCAGGTCCCTGTCCAGGGGATAAAGCAGGTTGTTCAGAGAAGGAAGGCTATCGGGAGTAAAACCCTGGAAAAAGACTTCCACCTCTTTCGTCATACGATCGTATGCTTTAAGCGACAGGCTACTCTCAGAAGCTATCACACCTACCGTAATGCGTTTGTTTCTTTCAGAATGTAACCGGCGCACATAATCCAGCGTTTTGTCAATACCGGCTTCTAAAACGCTTATTGCAACAACACCCAGATCACCGGCCCCGATCAGCTCCTGAATATCTTTAAAAGCCATCACCGAGGCAGGATCACCTGCAACCACAAGTGCTTTGACCGGAGGTCTGTCTCCCTCCGGGCGGAACATCACCGCTATATTCTTAATGGTTTCAATACGTGCCGAGTCGGTTGCCGGAGGCCGGCAAACAAAATCGAAATACTCACCGGCAAAATCACGGATCCCGTCGCTGCCCGCTTTGCCGGTTATGTTGTCAAACTGATCAAAGCCGAGTAGGACTTCCACCGCTGTAATATCGTCTTTTTCAGTGCCAAAAACACCTACCGGCAACATTTCCCTGCTATCCGGAAAAGAGGCCGGATCCAGGTACCAGGCCGAATGGGTGTCGTTTAAAATTTCGTTTATGACAGGCAACCGTTCAGGCGTTTCTTCCCGTGCGTTCCCGCAACTTCCTGTCAACCACAACAGACCGGTAAAGAAAATCAGCATTACTGCCTTACCGGATACGAACCTTTTATTTATCGTAAGTGAACGTGCCATATTGGTTTTTAATGGTTACCCTGCGCCCTTTCATTGCTTCCACGCTCCCGACAATGCGTGCTTCCAGGCCGTAAGCGGCTGCCTTTTCAATCATTAGGGGAGCTGCTTCTACGGGCACATACAATTCCATACGATGTCCCATATTGAACACCGTGTACATCTCTTTCCATGAAGTTCCGCTGATCCTTTGGATTTCCCGGAAAAGCGGGGGAACGGGGAAAAGGCTGTCTTTAATAACATGAAGTCCGTCAATGAAATGGAGTATTTTAGTCTGTCCCCCTCCGGAACAATGGATCATACCGTGCACGGAACTTCGGTGCGTATCCAGAATATCTTTGATAACGGGTGCGTATGTGCGGGTAGGAGACAGAACCAGTTGTCCGTAGGTAAGGCCCGTCTCCGGCTCAATATCCGTTAGCTTTTTTGTCCCGGAATAAACGTATTCAGACGGAATGCCATTGTCATAACTTTCAGGGAAAGCAGCAGCAATGGTTTTGTCGAACACATCGTGCCGGGCACTGGTCAGCCCGTTGCTGCCCATACCTCCGTTGTAACTGTCTTCGTAAGTGGTTTGTCCGAATGAAGCCAGTCCCACGATAACATCTCCCGGCTGTATGCGGCTGTTATCAATCACAAGATCCCGCCTGATCCGGGCACAGACGGTACTGTCCACAATCACGGTCCTTACCAGGTCCCCGACATCTGCCGTTTCACCACCGGTAAGTTCCATAGGGATTCCCAATTGTGTCATACGCTCGCAAAATTGCCGGCTTCCCCGGATCAACGCTTTGACAACATCAGCGGAGATCAGTCGTTTATTGCGACCTATTGTAGAACTTAAAAGAATGTCCGAAGTTACGCCTACACACAAGAGATCATCCAGGTTCATCACTATGGCATCCTGTGCGATGCCTTTCCATACGTTCACATCACCCGTTTCTTTCCAAAAGCAATAGGCCAGTGAGGATTTGGTTCCCGCTCCGTCGGCATGCATAACCAGGCAATAACCGGGGTCACCGGTAAGAATGTCGGGAATGATCTTGCAGAAAGCTCCCGGAAAAAGTCCTTTACCGGTTCCTTCCAGGGCGTTGTGTACTTCATTTTTTGATGACGATACTCCCCGTTTGCTGTACTTCCCGGCTTCCAGGTCACTCATGATACAAAATGTTTCATGCTGACAAAGATCGTAAAAAAACCGTTACCGAAGGAATAACAGCTCCCGGTATTTGGGGAGCGGCCAGAGTTCATCGTCCACGATCATTTCCAGGTGATCGGCGCAATGCCGTATCTGATCCATCAGGGGCAATATATCTTTGGCATATGCCGAGGCTTTTTTATGCAACGATTCCAGCTGGTTGGCTTTTTTACGTGCTTCTATCAGCAAATGCACCAGGTTGCGAAGGTCGTTCACATAACCGGCTGTTTTTCTTAAGGCTTTCAGCTGTGTTGATACCAGTTCTTCGTATTCATCGGCAGGAAAAATTTCTTTCATACCCCGTACATTTTCCAGAAGCAGGTTCTCGTGACGAATGGCAGTGGGTACAAAATGGTTGATTGCCAGATCTCCCAGAACACGTGCTTCTATCTGAAGTTTCTTAACATACATTTCATTCTTGACCTCAAAACGGGCTTCCAGTTCCCTGAGGCTCATCACCTTGGTTTCTTCCATCAGTTTGACGGTTTTGGATTCCAGCAATGATCTGTAGGAGGCAGGGACATCTTGTATTCCCCTCAATCCGCGCCGGGCAGCTTCTGCCTGCCATTCTTCACTGTACCCGTTCCCTTCAAAGCGAATATCCCGTGATTCTTTAACAAACTTTCGGATCACCTTAAGCAGGGCATCTTCCTGTTTTAATCCCGATTTGAGCTCTTTGTCCACCTGTGTTTTGAAATTCTTCAACTGTTGTGCCACGGCGGTGTTCAGGAACAGCATGGACGAGGCACAGTTTGCCGAGGAGCCGATGGCCCGGAATTCAAACCGATTTCCGGTAAAGGCGAACGGAGAGGTGCGGTTGCGGTCGGTATTGTCAGGGAAAATATCGGGGACCATTCCCACGATCTCCATCCGTACCTGCTCAATGTCCTTTTTACTCTGCGTTCCGCCTTTCTCTATCAGGTCCAGCAACTCGGCAAGTGTGCTTCCCATGAACATGGAAAGCACTGCAGGAGGTGCTTCGGAGCCGCCCAGGCGGTAAGAATTGCTCAGCGATGCCACGGTGGACATGATCAGAAAATGGTGATCATAGACGGCTTTCAGGGTACATGCAATGAAGCTCAGGAACTGCAGGTTGTCCTGGGGCGTTTTGCCCGGGGAAAAAACATTGATGCCTTTGTTGGTGCACAGGCTCCAGTTGCAGTGTTTGCCGGAACCGTTGATCCCGTCGTACGGTTTTTCGTGAAAAATGACTTTCAGGTTGTGTTTTTTGGCCAGTTTGCGCATCACCATCATGATCATCTGGTTGTGATCTATGGCCAGGTTGGCTTCCTCGTGGTAGGGTGCAAATTCAAACTGGTTGGGAGCTACCTCGTTGTGACGGGTTTTTATGTATACACCCAGTTTATAGGCTTCCGTTTCAAAATCTTTCATGAAGGCCATCACCCGGGAAGGAATATTCCCGAAATAATGATCTTCAAGTTGTTGGTCCTTGGCAGCAGTATGTCCCTGCAGGGTGCGGTCACAAAGCATCAGATCCGGCCGGGCGCGGTACAGAGACAGATCCACTACAAAATATTCCTGCTCAATGCCGTAGATCACATGGACGCTTTCCGTTTCCGGATTGAAATAGCGGGCCACATCGGTAGCGGCGTTATTCAGGGCCCTGAGGGATTTCAGGTGAGGTGTTTTGATATCCAGGGCATCTCCAGTGTAGGATACAAAGATCGTGGGAATACACAAGGTCTGATCCATGATGAAAGCCGGCGAGCTGGGATCCCAGGCCGTATAGCCCCGTGCTTCAAAAGTATTGCGCAGACCTCCGCTCGGAAAGCTGGAGGCATCGGGTTCCTGCTGGATCAGGGCATCTCCCATGAATTGTTCTATGGCACATCCGTTTGAATAAGGCCTGATGAACGCTTCGTGCTTTTCGGCCGTTGTCTCACTCAGGGGATGGAACCAGTGTGTGTAGTGGGTGGCACCACGCTCCATGGCCCAGGTACGCATTCCTTCAGCCACAAAGGCAGCCACACTTCTATCTATCCTGGTGTTTTTTTCAATAGCTTGTACCACTGCATCGTAAGCAGTTTCAGGCAGGTAGTTGCGCATTTTTTTGAGGTCAAAAACATTTTGACCGAAAAAAGCAGAGACAGGTTTCGTTTCCACCGAGAAACGTTCCATTTTGTGCGACGAAAATTCGGATAATGCTTTGTGTCTGAAAGTCGACATTTGTGTAAGATTTAAATCCGTCAAAAATAGAAAAAAACCGGGACTTACAGAGGTGCACGATGCATCTTCAAAAATTGTAAGAAATTATTGTCTTTTGTTTAAAGAAAGGTCTATATTTGCAGATTAATTTTACAAATTTTAAGTCGTTATGTTAGGTATATCTGAATTATCCAGGAAAATGCCGGCTTCTCCCATAAGAAAGCTGGTCCCCTATGCCGAAGCTGCCAAAAAACGGGGCGTTAAAGTGTATCATTTGAATATCGGACAGCCCGATATTGCTTCTCCGCGGCAAGCTATTGATGCTGTTAGAGAAATGGACCTCAAGCTGGTCTCTTACCCGCACTCGGCAGGCATTGAATCCTATCGCAGGGGATTGGCAAAATATTACCGGGATGTGAATATCGACCTTTCCTACGAAGAGATCATTGTAACCGTCGGTGGTTCCGAAGCTTTGCAGATAGGCCTGAAGGTCTGCTGCAATCCCGGAGACGAAGTGATCGTATTCGAGCCTTTTTACACCAATTACAACACGTTTGCCCTGATGGCAGGTGTGAAATTTGTTCCTGTAACCACAACCATTGAGAGCGGTTTTGCTTTACCACCCATGTCAGAGGTGGAAAAATACATTACCCCTAAGACGAAAGCCATTCTCATCAACAGTCCCGGGAATCCCACCGGAACCCTTTACACCAAAGAGGACATCCTCCAATTGGGAGAGATCGTGAAAAAACACAATTTATACCTGCTATCTGACGAGGTTTACAGGGAATTCTGCTATTCAGATAAACCACACTTTTCCTGCATGCAGATCCCGGGTGCCGAACAAAATGTAATACTCATTGATTCGGTATCAAAACGTTATAGTTTGTGCGGGGTACGTATAGGATGTATTGCTTCACATAACAAAGAAGTCATGAGCGCTGTTATGCGTTTTGCCCAGGCCCGTTTGTGTGCTCCCGCCCTGGGGCAAATGGCAGCCGAAGGAGCCCTGGCCACTCCGGAAGAATATTTCCGCGCTGTTAAAGAAGAATATATTGACAGACGCAACCTGATGATCGACCGTCTGAACAAAATTGAGGGTGTGTATTCCCCCATGCCCATGGGTGCTTTTTATACCACGGCCCGTCTGCCTGTTGACGATGCAGACAAATTTGCCCAATGGTTACTGGAAAGCTTCAGCTACAAAGGACAGACCGTCATGGTAGCCCCTGCCGCCGGCTTCTACGCTACACCCGGTAAGGGTACAGACGAAGTCCGCATTGCCTACGTCCTGAAAAAGGAAGATATCAGCAATGCCATGGACTGCCTGGAAGAAGCCCTGAAACAATACCCCGGACGTAAATAGCATCTTCAAGATGCCCTATGAAAACATTGTACACTGTTTTACTTTTGGTGTTCTCCAATGTCTTTATGACATTCGCATGGTACGGACACCTGAAGTTTGGTTCAATGAAGTGGTTTCAGTCTTTACCCCTGATCGCTGTCATCCTTTTTAGCTGGGGTATCGCTTTTGCCGAATACTGTTTCCAGGTTCCGGCTAACCGGATAGGGTATATTGGAAACGGTGGACCACTTTCACTCATACAGCTTAAGGTCATCCAGGAAGTGATCTCATTGAGCGTGTTTACTGTTTTCACACTGGCCGTGTTCAGGACAGAGCAATTCAAGTGGAATCACA
Source organism: Bacteroidales bacterium (assembly GCA_041652255.1). GTDB lineage: Bacteria > Bacteroidota > Bacteroidia > Bacteroidales > UBA932 > DMER64. The sequence continues at coordinate 10,574 of JBAZHT010000017.1, read as the reverse complement.
TCCTGGCTTTTTTTCTGCTGATAGCAGCGGTGTACCTGGTGTTCAAAAAATAAAAAAGACCGCTTGAAAGAGCGGTCTGTGCTAAAATATATTGACGAACTATTGTACACTTAGGGTTACAAAAAGCGCGGCAAAGGTAAAAGAATTTTTTAAGATTGCAATAGGTGAATAAATTTTTTATTCATTCCCCGACAGATCTTCAAATTTTACGTTGGTAAATTCATTGGGGCGGGCTTCCGTAACAGGAATCCGGTCCTTGATGAATTTAATGACTTCTTCCAGCCCTTCCGTAAATTTTTCAAAATCTTCCTTGTACAGGAAAACTTTATGTTTTTCATATGAAAACCGTCCGTCTTTGTCAACACGACGTTTGCTTTCCGTAATGGTCAGGTAATAGTCATTTCCTTTAGTTGCCTTAACATCAAAGAAATAAGTTCTTTTTCCGGCACGTATGGGTTTGGAAAAAACATCTTCTCCACTATGTTCCGTCTTGGAGGAACGGTCGAAATCTTCAAAATACATAAGTCTGATTTATTTATAATAATCACAAATATAAAATATTTGCTTTAAAACTGTATATTTGCAGAGATTCTTTTTGATTTAAAAAGTATGCTCAGCAGGCGTTTTATCCGTATTAAAATTTTTAAGGTTTTATTCAGCTGCGTTCATTCTCAGAATTTTGATCTTGCATCGGCAGAAAATGAACTCATCAGGAGCCTTGACAAAACAAGACAATTGTATTTTCTGTTGCTCTCACTACCCGGTTCATTGGTTCGTTATGCACAGGAACGGATTGACATAGGCATGCAGAAATACCGTCCTTCAGAAAAAGAAACAAATCCCAACCTCAGATTTGTGACTAACAAAGCCATCGGGATATTAAACAGTGACAAAGAACTAACGGATTCACGTACCCACGGACTCAACTGGACCACTAACAGAAGCTACATCATACAATTGTACGATTCGCTTAAAGAAGAACCGTATTTTCTGGATTACATGAATGCCCCCGAGGAACCCGGGTTTCAGGATGATTTGCAATTTTTAATGGATTTTTACGGCAGTCAGCTGGATGATGATCCGGAACTATACAGTATACTGGAAGACCGCAGCCTTCACTGGACAGATGATGTAGCCTATATCTGTAATATCATCCTGACACAATTGTCAGGTTTACGGACTGAACATGACAAACTGAAGCATCCGCCCTTGTTTTATAACGATGACGATAAAAATTTTGCCACCCGGTTATTCAACCATTCATTGGAGCATTACCCGGAATACATGAGTTATATAGAGAAGTTTGCTCAGAACTGGGACCTGGAGCGGATCGCTGCAACGGATACCATCCTTATTGTCATGGGAGTGGCAGAAGCAGTGGCTTTCCCGCAGATCCCAATTAAAGTTACTCTCAACGAAATGGTGGAAATTTCCAAGTTCTACAGTACCGAAAATTCCAAAATGTTCGTGAACGGAATCCTGGACCGCATCATTAAATTTTTGACTGCAGAAGGAAAAATTGAAAAACGTGGCAGGGGACTTGTAGAAAAGTAAATTAGCAATACTATTATAAACCAATATTAAAACATGAACACTTTATTTTTTATTTTACAGGAACAAACTACTGCAGCAGCCGCTAAAGGCGGAAACTGGTCTTTTCTTATAATGATGGTTGCCATTTTCGTGGTGATGTATTTTTTGATGATCCGTCCCCAGAAGAAACGCCAGAAAGAATTGAAGGCCTATCGCGATAACCTGCAAAAAGGAGAAAAAGTCATTACCGCAGGCGGCATTTACGGGACCGTGGTTGAAGTAAAAGATACAACTGTTTTGCTGGAAGTAGACAACAACGTGAAGATAAGGGTAGACAAGTCAAGTCTTGTCAAGGACTCAACCGACCTTCAGCAGCAGCGCTAAGACTAACAAATGCCTTACAAAAGTATGGCTTATGAAACGTTCCAGATTGGTATTGATACTGTGTATACTCACAGCTTTTTTCCTTTGGGTGGTCTACACATTATCCAATGAATACACCGCCTATTTCCGGTTTCCTCTGGAAGTGGAAACCAATCTGGAAGGTCGCACCAATATTTCCCGTCCCGACAACACACTTTTCATAAGAGGCACGGCCAGGGGGTTTTACATTATCCGCAATACATGGCGTAAAAAGATTCCGCCGGTAGCTTTTTTTGCCGAGCGGGAACTTATGCATGAAATTCCCGGCAGTGATGATGAATTTTACCTTCTTTCGGATAATATCGACAACCTGGTAAACAATGCCCTGGGTACTGACCTGGTATTGGAAACCATACTGAGCGATACCATTCGCCTGAGGTATCCCCGCGAACATTTCAGGAAAGTACCGGTGCGTTTTGTTTCAGACATCTCATATGACCCCCAGTATATGTCCTTTGAACCTGTCAGGCTGACACCTGACAGCGTGTTGGTATATGCCAGGGAATCTTATCTGGAGATCATAGAAGAAGTAAAAACGCGGAAAATCACCTTGGGCAATCTTTCTCAAAGCGTGGAGGGTATTGCCCGTCTGGAAATTCCCGAAAACACCCGGTTATCACATACCGAGGCGGAATACAGGATCCCTGTAAGGAGGTACGTGGAATTGTCCTTCGAGGTTCCGGTGACAACGCGGAACGTCCCTTACCGAAGGGAACTTTTTGTTTTGCCCGATGTGGTGACCATTCAATTCCGGTGCCCGTTTCACGATGCATCCGTAATCTCTCCAGACGACTTTCGTCTTGTGGTTGATTACAAAGACTTTGTCCAAAAAGAAAGTGGAAAGATCATCCCCGTATTGGAGGCTTCTCCCCCTATGATCAGTCACATAACTATGATGCCCCAATTTGTGGACGGCATTATCCAGAATCGTTACTAAAAAATGGAAACACTAATTACACTCGGTATTACGGGGGGCATAGGCAGTGGTAAAAGCTATGTCACTCGCATTTTTACTGCCCTGGGTATTCCATGTTACGATTCAGATGCACGCACAAAATTGCTTTACCGGGAAAACGAAGAGTTGAAGGAAGCTTTGACAAATTTACTGGGACCCAATATATACCGGGACGGAGAACCGGATACCCGGGTTATGGCATCCCTGATATTCAGCGACCACAGTCTCCTTAAAAAAGTCAACACACTGGTACATCCTTACGTAGTGCGCGATTTTTTAAAATGGGCCGCTAATACAAATGCCCCTTATGTGATATTTGAAAGTGCCATCCTCCTGGAAATGGACCCGCCTTTTCATACCACAAAAGTACTGACCGTCTCTGCGAATAAGGAACTGCGTCTGCAAAGGGCCTCGGGCCGGGACAACAGCCACAGGCAGTCTGTGCTGAACAGGATGGATAAACAATGGACCGACTGTCAAAGGGAATCCGGAGCCGATTTTATAATCGTTTCGGACGAAACACAACCGTTATTGCCCCGAGTTCTGGCAGTTCACGATGAAATGATACAATTAACCAAACATAATCATGAAAACGGATCTTACTAAAATTCTCTCCATAGGAGGACACCCCGGCCTTTACCGTTACATAGCCCAAAGCAACGGGGGTGTGGTCGTAGAATCCATGACAGACAAAACCAGAAAATGGATGGGCCCCAGTGCGCGCATGACCTCATTGTCAGATATTTCAGTTTATACAACACTGGAAGACGAATTGAAGCTGCAGGATGTTTTTATGCAAATGAAGGATCTTTTGAAAGAAGATCCTGCACCGGACCCCAAATCCACGGCCGAGGAAATGGCCGGATTCTTTGACAAGGTGATCCCCCAGTACGACAAAAACCGTTTCTACCCTTCACACATGAAGAAAGTACTGGATTGGTATAATATTCTGAAAACGGCCGATGCCCTGGACTTTGAAAATCCTGAAGAAGAAGATAGTTCTATCCCGGAAGGGACCGAGAAACATATGGCAGAGGCAAAGCCCGAGTCAAAGATATCGGCGACAAAATCCGCAAAAGTTCAGAAACCTGCAGGAACAAAAGCTCCAAAAACTACCGGGGCAAAAGCTCCCAAACCGGTAATGAAACATACCACACAAAAATAAATCCCCGGGGATGACGGGAAAGGTCTCTGTCTATACACTAGGCTGTTCCAAAAACCGCGTGGACAGTGAACACCTCATGCACCAGCTGGAAGCGGGAGGATGGGAAGTCATTCCCGATGCCGTTGAAGAAGATTATCCCCTGGATGTATTGATCATAAATACATGCGGCTTCATTCACGATGCCAAAAAGGAATCCATAGATTACATCCTGGAAGCCTTACAGGAAAAACAAAGGGGAAGAATTGGGAAGGTAATGGTAATGGGTTGTCTGTCACAACGTTATAAAAAAGAACTGGAAAAGGAGATCCCTGAAACCGATGCGCTTTTTGGCGTTAATGATATTCCACTGATAACCGCTGCTTTAGGGGTTCAGTACGATCCCCGTATGGCTGCACAACGGTTCTTGTCAACCCCGGCCCATTACGCCTACCTGAAACTCAGCGAAGGTTGTGACCGTGGATGCGCTTATTGTGCCATCCCCCTGATACGGGGAAAACACATCTCCCGTCCCAAAGAAGACCTGGTAAAGGAAGCCCGCTTACTGGCCGGACAAGGGGTCAGGGAATTGGTTCTTATAGCCCAGGATACCAGTTTCTACGGAGTGGATCTTTATGGAAAGCGTGAACTGGCAACCCTTATGGAAGATCTTTGCCGGATTGATTCTATTGAATGGATACGCCTTTTGTATACCTATCCGCAAGGTTTTCCACGGGACGTTCTAAGACTTATGGGAACCGAAAGGAAAATTTGTCAATACATAGATATTCCCCTCCAACACATATCGGACCAGGTACTTTCTGCCATGCGCCGTAACACAACAAAAGCACAAACGTTACAATTGCTGGAAGATTTTCGTAAATTCGTACCGGGCATTTGTGTACGCACAACGCTAATGGTTGGTCATCCGGGAGAAGGCGAAAAAGAATTCCGGGAATTGACCGACTTTGTAAAGGAGGCCCGGTTTGAGCGAATGGGGGCTTTTATGTATTCCCGGGAAGAGGGTACTTACGGGGCAAAATACCTGAAAGACGAGGTCTCTCAGAAAGTAAAAAAGGAAAGGTATGCCCGGTTAATGGAGCTGCAAAAAGGCATATCCTTTGCTTACAATCAGTCCAGGGTAGGGACACGCTGCAGCGTATTGACCGATTACCTCATCACGGAAGAGACGGATAACCGGGTTACGGTATTGGGAAGAACACAATACGAAGCGCCGGAAGTAGACGGACAGGTAATCCTGGAAAACCTACCGGAAGTAGCACCGGGGTCTTTCGTCAAAGCCCGGATAACGAAAGCAGATGAATACGACCTATATGCCCAATTGATAAAGGAATAATTAAGAAAACATTGATATGCAATTACTAAAAGACAAAAAAGTACTGATCACAGGGGCATCTCGCGGGATAGGGAAAGCCGTTGCCATAGAAATGGCCCGCCACGGAGCCGATGTCGCTTTTACTGATCTGAAAATTGACGAACAGGCCATCGAAACATTGGAAGAGATCCGCTCATTGGGAGTGAAAGCCATTGCTTATGCTTCCAACGCCGCATCTTTTGAAGAAACACACCGGGTAGTGGAACAAGTCATGCAGGAATTCGGACGTATTGATATTTTGGTGAACAACGCCGGTATAACGCGCGACAACCTGGTATTACGCATGTCCGAACAACAATGGGACATGGTGCTGGACGTGAATTTGAAATCCGCTTTTAATTTTATTCATGCCCTGGCACCGGTTATGGTCAAACAAAAAGGCGGGAGTATCATAAACATGAGTTCTGTCGTAGGCTTGTCCGGTAATGCAGGTCAAACCAATTACTCGGCTTCCAAAGCCGGACTCATTGCTCTGACAAAATCAGTAGCCAAAGAACTAGGCCCAAGGGGCATACGGGCCAATGCCGTAGCTCCGGGATTTATTGTCAGCGATATGACCGACCAGCTTTCTGAAGCCGTACGGAAGTCCTGGACAGATACCATTCCTTTAAGAAGGGGAGGGACACCCCGGGACGTAGCCAACGTATGTGTCTTCCTGGGGTCGGATATGGCCTCTTACGTCAGCGGACAGGTTATTCCCGTTTGCGGTGGAATGCATACATAAATAAGACATAATAAAATTAAATCAAAGAGATATGAAAGCCATACGTACTACCGGACTTCTTTCTGTTTTACTCATATTGAGTTCATGCGGTCCCCTGATCAACATAATGGAAGTAGACGTGAGGCTCCCGGCTACCAGGCCCATCAATATCATGGGCAGGGAAATGGCTGTCTTCACGCCCCAATACGATTCGGTATCTGTAACCGACTCGGTGCTTTTACATAATTTTTCCCAGTCACTGGCAGATGCCCTTGCCTCGGAGGCATACCTTGCTTCCGGATCGGTGCCTGTTTTCAGTCATTATACCGGATCGGAAGCATTGGGAACGCTGGAACAGCCCGATTACGTACACCGGCTGGCTCTGGAAACCGGGACCAACCTGGTCTTCATGGTAGACAGCGTAGAAATTGGCGGTTTCTATAGCCGGGAAGTTTCCCGGGTGGAAGACGATTACAAATTGCACTACCTGATGGCCCCCTTCACTTCTGTGGTAAGGGTTTACGATGCCGAAAAGGTTCAGTTTATTAAGTACATTCCCCTGCGCGATACCGTTGCCTGGGAAGTGTGGATCCCCTCCGAAAATGAAACCGTTTCAATCCCGTCTTCGGCTTTCCAGGACCTTCAAAGGGCATCAGAATTTTTTGCCAAAGAACTTGCAGAAACGTTCGTGGACCAGTGGGAAACGCAGGACAGGGTAATATACGTTTACGAAAAAAGAGATTGGAACCTGGCTTATAATCATGCCCTGGCCTTTGCCTGGGATGAGGCCATGAAGATATGGATGGAGCTGGTAAAAGGTACCAACGCCAAGGAAGTAGCCTGCGCTGCTTTCAATTTGGCACTGGCCTGCGAAATGCAGGGAAATTTTGAATTGGCACAGAAATGGCTGGACTTGTCACAGAAAACATTTGATCTGCCGGAAGCAAAATATTACAGCGAACTTCTGCAGGATCGGAAAAAACAAAAACTGCTGTTTTGAAAGAAAAGATACCCCCTCGTATCCATAAAACAGTCGTAAGTTTTAACGACCGGGAAATGGCAGTGATAGACCATTTTTGTGAAAAATACAACATTAAGGTACGTTCCCGTATGTACCGCGAAGCCATTATCGGCACCATACTCAGGAAACTGGAAGAAGACCATCCCCGTTTGTTTTAATACAGGGAAATACCAAGCCTATGCAATTTTACAGCCCGGATTACACACAGTTGATGGAAAAGCGTATACGGCGTATCCTTATGATATGCAGCAGTTACGACGCTTACATACTGGAAGAGGACGGACAGATAGATGTCCAGATCCAAAAAGAATACAGCGATCTGAATATCAGCAACCCGCCTTCATTTTCCTGGGTAACCACATCGGATGAAGCCCGTACGTTGCTTCATAAAGGAGAAGATTTTGATCTGATCATCTGCATGTTCAACATAGGCGACATGGATGTGTTCAGTTTTGCTCGCAATTTACGCCTGGAAGGTTCTGACACCCCCATCGTCCTGCTGTCCAATTACTCCAGGGAATTCAAAAACCGCATAGAACAGGAAGACTGCTCTGCCATCAATTACATTTTCAGCTGGCACGGAAACGCAGACCTCATCCTGGCCATTGTCAAACTTTTGGAAGATACCATGAATGCCGAGGAGGACATCCTGCATTCGGGAGTGCAATGCATACTGCTTGTAGAAGATTCGGTACGGTATTATTCCACCTACCTCCCTGCCATATACAAACTTGTCCTTAAGCAAAGTGCCGAATTTTTGAAAGAAACCCTCAACGACCAGCAGCAAAAAACACGCAAAAGAGCCCGTCCCAAGATCTTTCTGGCTACCAATTACGAAGATGCCGTGGCCCATTACGAAAAATACAAGAACAACCTGCTGGGAGTCATCTCGGATGTGGGATTCATCCTGCACAAGAACGACCCTTCCGATACCGAAAAACTGGACGCAGGAATAGATCTGTGCCGTATGATCCGGGAAGACGATCCCCAGATGCCGATCCTGCTACAATCTTCCCAGCAAAGCATGCGCAAGGTAGCCCAAGAACTCGGCGTTGGGTTTTTAATGAAAGATTCCAAGGCGCTCCTGATGGAACTCAGCGAATACATCGGCGAAGAATTCGCTTTCGGGGACTTTGTGGTACGCAACATGGCTACAGGTGAAGAAATCGCACGGGCCAAAAACCTTCGCGAACTTCAATCGCTTATCAAGCAGATCCCCGACAAGGAACTGCTTTACCATACTTCCCGGAACAGGCTCTCAAAATGGCTGTTTGCCAGGGGACTCTTCAACCTGGCCAGACCCATCAGGGATGCCATACCATCTGATTTTGAAAACGTGTCGGAATTGCGGGAATTCATCATTGCCCTGATCAAGGAATACCGTTATGTCAACGGGCAGGGAGTGATAGCCCGTTTTGACAAAGACACTTACAGCCGTTACATCACCTTTGCCCGTATTGGAGAAGGTTCACTGGGAGGTAAAGCACGTGGACTGGCTTTTCTGAACAGACTTTTGGTAAAATACAACCTCAGTCACAAATACAAAGGGGTTTTTGTGACCATACCCCAGACCGTTGTCATAGCAGCCGATTATTTTGACACCTTCATGGTCGACAACGGGTTGCGATATGTAGTCAACACAGAAGGTATAACCGATGAAGAGATCCTTTCTGAATTTGTCAGTTCACGCCTGCCCATAGAAATGCAGAACCAACTAAGGATCTTTTTGGACAAGGTGAATAAACCCCTGGCCGTCAGATCCAGCTCTAAGTTGGAAGATTCACTTTTCCAGCCTTTTGCCGGTATTTATTCTACCTATATGTTGCCTTTGACGGAAAACAAGGATCAGATGTTGAGGCTTCTGAGCAAAGCTGTCAAGAGTGTCTATGCTTCGGTCTTTTTTGCCGCCAGCCGCAATTACATACAAACAACGGCCAATCTGCTTAGTGAAGAAAAAATGGCCCTGGTTATACAAACCCTTTGCGGAACGGAAGAAAACGGGTTTTTCTTTCCTACTTTATCAGGACTGGCACGTTCCGTGAATTATTATCCCGTCGGCCACGAAAAGCCGGAAGACGGGATCGTTAATCTGGCCTACGGCCTGGGAAAACTGGTTGTGGAGGGAGGCAGGGCATTACGCTTTTCGCCACAATATCCCCGCCACGTTATGCAGACCATGAATCCCAAAAGTGCCCTGAACGAGACTCAAAACGTCATGTACGCGCTAAACCTGAGTCCGGAACAATTCAAAACTTCCATTGACGACGGAGTGAATATCCGTAAATTTTCCATTGCCGAGTCATCGGCCTTTCGCAACATCAGCCACGTGGCCTCCACCTGGGATATGGACAACGACATCCTGGTGCCCGGAACGCATCTGAAAGGCCGCAGGGTAATCACCTTTGATAACATCCTCCAGAATGATACCATACCGCTGGCAAACGTTCTCAAAGATCTGTTGGAGATCTGCCGCAACGAAATGCGTTGTCACGTTGAAATTGAATTTGCCGTTGACATGGATGTACCAGCCGGTCACGATGCCTTATTTAACTTATTGCAGGTCCGTCCCATTACCGATTATGGAGAAAACACCGAATTCAATTGGGAAGAGGCAACCATACAAAAAGCCATTATCTATTCGGAAAATGTACTGGGACCTGGTGATATTGAAGGAGTTACTGATGTGGTATACGTACGTACCAATGTGTTTGACAGCCGCAATACCATAGGATATGCACAAGAACTGGAAGTACTGAACCGAAAAATGAAGGAAGAACGTCATACCTACGTTCTAATAGGTCCGGGAAGGTGGGGATCCTCAGATCCCTGGCTTGGAATACCCATAAACTGGAACAATATTTCTGAAGCACGTGTAATCGTGGAATGCAGCCTGGAAAACTTCCAGGTAGATCCCAGCGAAGGAACCCACTTCTTTCATAACCTAACATCCCTTGGAGTGGGATATATGAATGTAAAGCCTTTCCGCGGTGAAGGAGTGTTCAATGAACAATTTCTCAACAAAATGGACGCCTGGTATGACAGCGATGCCATAAGAGCCGTAAGGTTCCCTAAGGAACTTACCATTAATGCCGACGGACGGTTGCGCAAAGGCATCGTAATCCCTCCCCAATAATTACAAATCCTGACCAGGTACGAAAACAGGGCAAAAGTGCACCTGGTGGGTATGATTTTGAGCTGACCAGGGGCAAAAACCCCACAAAACTGCCCCTAGTGGGGCGGATTTAGGGCTGACCAGGGGCAAAAACCCCACAAAACTGCCCCTGGTCGTGATTTTCAAAAAATGCGAATTTTATCAAATGCCACATCCAGTGTAATTTACAAAATTGGAAATGGCTCACCCAGAAGCACCAGGGGCAAAAACCCCACAAAACTGCCCCTGGT
>JBAZHT010000016.1:0-29202 GCA_041652255.1 Bacteroidales bacterium | reverse complement strand
GGAACCGTTGAAGTGGAAACCATGAATGCATTGGGACTGGATGCGACAGTCCTGGGCAATCATGAATTCGACAACGGCCTGGAAAACCTGGTAGAAAGGATTGAAAAAGCAGATTATCAGACTTTATGTGCCAATTATCAGATCCTCTACCGACCTCTCAGAAGACTTGTAAAACCTTATACGATTTTCCGGGTAAACGGGAAAAAAGTTGGTGTAATTGGTCTGACCATAGATCTAAACGGGTTGACATCCAATGAGGTATTAGAAAAAATGATCTACCTGGATCCGGTAACTACCGCCAACAGACTGGCCGCCAGATTAAAAAGAAAAGGTTGTGACCTCATTATATGTCTTACGCATCAGGGTTTTAAAAACGACCTGGAACTGGCTGCACAATCCAGGAATATCCATTTGATCATTGGAGGTCATTCCCATACGTTTTTGGAAGAACCCGTCAAGCAAACAGATGCTGACGGCAATCAGGTGGTTGTTGTGCAAACGGGAGCTTATGCTGTATATGCCGGACATATTGACATCACCTTTTAACCGTATTAAGTATGTTTCTGGAAAATCAAAAACGGAACGGAAGGATCGAAGTCATCTGTGGTTCCATGTTTTCAGGAAAAACAGAGGAACTAATCAGGAGACTCAAAAGGGCCAAATTTGCCAATCAAAGGGTCGAGATCTTCAAACCACGTGTTGACGTAAGGTATTCAGAGGAAGAGGTCGTTTCACACGACAGCCATTCCATTCCTTCCACCCCGGTCGACTCGGCAGAAAACATTCTTTTGCTGGCCAACAACGTTGATGTGGTAGCCATTGACGAAGCACAGTTTTTTGACCAAAACCTGGTTCGTGTCTGTCAGTTACTTGCTGACAACGGCATCCGTGTTATAGTGGCCGGCCTGGATATGGATTTCCAGGGGAATCCATTTGGTCCCATGCCCGACCTGATGGCAGTAGCCGAACATATAACCAAGGTACATGCCATATGTGTCCGTTGCGGAGACCCGGCACACCATTCCCACCGGTTAAGCGAAAGTACACGCCTGGTGGAATTGGGAGAAAAAGATGTATACGAACCCTTATGCAGACATTGTTTCAATCAAGTGAAAAATGAACGGAAATAAATATACCCATCTGGAAATCAGCGTACCCAATATTCAACATAACCTAAAATATTTCCGTTCTTTTCTAAGAGAAAGCACCAAATTGCTTGTTCTGGTCAAAGCCTACGGATATGGTCACGGCATAGGTGAATTCTCACGTATTCTGGAAGATAACGGCGTGGATTACCTGGCTGTCGCTTTTCCGGGTGAAGGAGTGGCTATAAGAGAAGCCGGTGTCAACCTTCCCGTAATTGTCCTTTCTGGCGGCATGGAACATTACCCCCTTATGATTCGAAACCGTCTGGAACCAAGTATTCCCTGCCCGGAAGCTTTTGAACGGTTTGAGCAGGAAGCCGTGGCCATGAAACAAAAGGACTATCCCGTCCATATTAAAGTGGATACGGGCATGCACCGTTTAGGAGCTGAAGAAGAAGACATTCAGTCAATAGTTGAAAAACTGCCCGGAAACGGATCCGTCAGGATAGCTTCCGTTTTTTCGCATTTTGTAGCATCAGGGGAAGAAAAAAACGATGACTTCACAAGACAACAAATTGCCCGTTTTGAAGCCTTGTCCCATTTGCTGACAGATCAGCTCGGCTACAAACCCATGAGGCATTTGCTGAACTCCCCGGGAATTGAACGTTTTGCTGCCGAGGCACAATATGATATGGCTCGGCTGGGAATAGGTCTTTACGGCATGTCATATGTTGACAGAAACAGGCTAAAACCTACTGCATTTTTAAGAACTCCGGTTTTACAAGTAAAAACCGTCCAGCCGGGAGAAACCGTTGGTTATTCCAGGGCAGGTAAAGTGACGAAACCAGACACCCGTATTGCTACCCTTGCCATCGGCTATGCCGACGGGGTCAACAGGCATCTGAGCAATGGAAAAGCCTCATTTTCCGTAAACGGTCACAGAGCTCCCACTATAGGAAATATCTGTATGGATATGTGCATGTTGGATGTAACAGGCATAGATGTCAAAGCGGGAGACATGGTTACTGTTTTCGGAGATGACCCAACGATATTCGAACTGGCAGACATCCTGGGAACCATACCCTATGAGATCCTGACGTCAGTGGCATACAGGGTTCCGCGTATCTACACTTTCTGATCAGGCCGGCCTTCAGGCCATCATCTTACAGATCATTTCCATCAGGAGCTCTCCGTCACCCGACTCTCCCCTGTCAGATGATTTGTACAGGCTGTCATAAGCACACAGTAAATTCATAGCTCTGACTGTTCGCGGAAAGGTAAAAAAGCGGGAAGCCTTCATGATCTCCTGGAAAAAGTAATAATTCAGACCCATACGTTCCCTAACCTTATCCGCCGGAGCGCCGGGATTTTCCATCTGAAGAGAGTGCAGTTTTAATATTCGTGACAATTGGGTATAAAACAGGCTGATAAGCATCACAAGCGGGAACTTTTTTTCATTGTCCGCAAAATACTCCACGATAGGCTGTACTTTAGCAAAATCGCCTGCAGCAATGTGATTGAATAACGTGAACGGAGAAAAATCCCTGTTGACACCCACCGATTTTTCCACCATATCGGTTGTAACGGCCCATGCACCCTGAGGCATCAGTATAAACAGCTTTTCTATCTCCATGACTATCCGCTGAAGATCGGTCCCCAGAAAATCTGCAAGCAGACGGGCAGCCTGCGGCTCAATGCTTGTTCCTTTTTCTTTTAGGTATGCCGTAATCCAGTCCGGGATCTCGTAGTCCCTCAATGGTACTGATTCCAGGATCCGGCAGTGTTTCTGAGCTGCTTTCCAAAATTCGGTCCTTTTATCCACTGATTTACCCATAAAACAAAGAACCAGCACACACGAAGGGTTCATTGCCCTGAAATATGAAGCCAGCATCTCCGTACCTTTTAGTAGTTGTGCTTCCTTGACAATTATAACCTGACGCGAGGCCATAACCGGATACCTCCGGGCATTATCTGCGATCATTGCGGGGGTTACGTCCTGTGCGTACAAGACCATCTGGTTAAAAGCTTTTTCATCCTCGGTAAGGGCATTTTCTGCAATGTAAGAAGCTATCTTGTCAACGTAATAGGATTCTTCTCCCATGAGCAGGTAGCAAGGTTTGAACTCGCCTGCCTTCAGTTCTTTTGTGATTTCCCGGTAAGCAGCGTATGAATCTTTTGCGGTAGTTTTTGCCATAGGACAAAATTACATAAATTTAATGAAGGCCGTACTTTTTATATCTTTGCAGAATGAACGGCCCCTCAGTCATATATTGCAGTGTACGAAAAAAGTGGGTGGAAAAAACACCGGAAGAAGAAGTGCGTCAGGAAATCATACGCCATCTTCATATAGTGGGAGGATTCCCATTGCATTTAATGACCTGCGAATACCCGGTCCGTTACCTGGAAACGAACTGCCGTGCAGACCTTGTTGTGCATGACAGAGAAGGAAAACCCTTGCTGATTGCCGAGTTCAAGGCGCCCGGGGTTCCCGTGAATGAAAAAACGGTAGTGCAGCTTCGCAAATACAATGCGCAGATCCTGGCTTCCTGTTTGTTGGTCAGTAACGGAACCCGGACATACTTTTGGAAATTTGACAAAGATGAAGGGACCTATAAACAACTTCGGGAAATCCCTTCTTTTGAAGAGCTCCTGTAATTTATTTTTCATGAAAGCACCCTTACGATCAAAAATATTTAGCATAGTCGCAGAACAAGCCGCCCTGAAAAACGTAAAAGCCTACGTCATAGGTGGCTATGTTCGTGATTTTTACCTCAACAGGCCAAACACAGATATTGACATCGTTGTGGAAGGAAACGGCATGGAGGTCGCCTCGGCTGTAGGGTCCGTATTGAAAGCGCGGGTCACCGTGTTCAAAAAATTCGGAACTGCCATGTTACAATACAAGGGATATGAGATTGAGTTTGTAGGGGCAAGAAAAGAATCTTACCGTTCCGACTCGCGTAAACCTATAGTAGAAAACGGCACGCTGGAAGACGATCAGAAAAGACGTGATTTTACAATCAACGCCATGGCACTAAGTCTTTCCCCGGAAGATTCCGGGACTTTGACCGATCCGTTTAGCGGGATGGAGGACCTGAAGCGAAAGATCATCAGAACTCCGCTGGATCCCGACACCACGTTCAGCGATGATCCCTTAAGAATGCTTAGAGCCATACGTTTTGCAGCACAACTGGATTTCTCCATAGACAGTGACTCATATGCTTCCATTGTAAGAAATGCGACCCGGATCCATATTGTATCACAGGAAAGAATTACCGTTGAATTGCAAAAGATCATGGCAACACCCAAACCATCCACAGGGTTTGTGCTTTTGGAAAAGAGCGGGCTCCTGTCCCTGCTCTTGCCCCAGATCGCCTCATTAAAAGGAGTGGAAACCATGGAAGGCAGAGGTCATAAGGAAAATTTCAGTCACACGATGGAAGTGCTGGACAACGTTGCCTCGGAAAGTGACAATATTTGGTTACGGTGGGCAGCTTTGCTCCATGATGTGGGAAAACCGTCTACCAAACATTTTGATAAAGAAGTCGGGTGGACTTTTCACGGTCATGATTTTATAGGCAGCAAAATGATCCCGGATATTTTCAGGAAACTCCGTTTGCCTTTGGGAGAAGAAATGCGCTACGTACAAAAGCTCGTCCAGCTGCACTTACGCCCGATAGCCCTGGTAAACGAAGTAAGTGACTCCGGCGTTAGACGGCTTTTATTCGAAGCGGGAGAAGACGTAGAGGATCTGATGCTGCTATGCCGGGCCGATATTACCTCCAAGAACCCCCGGACTTTAAGACGGCACCTGGAAAACTTTGAACAGGTCAGTAAAAAAATGGTTCGGGTAGAAGAAAAAGATGCTATTAGAAATTTTCAGCCTCCCATATCGGGTGAGATGATCATGACAACATTCGGGATACCTCCGTGCCGGGAAGTTGGTCTGATAAAAGATTATATCAAAGAGGCCATACTGGACGGAAAGATCGGTAATAACCTGGAAGAAGCCCGGCAGCTTATGCTGGCAAGAGCGCGGGAACTGGGTATCAGTGAAGTAAATGCATGAATTCTTCACGTGTACGAACGTCTTTCAGAAACGTGCCGGTGAACGCAGACGTAACCATTCTTGAATGTTGTTTCTGAACGCCCCTTATCTGCATACACATATGTTCTGCTTCAATAACGACTGCCACTCCCATGGGATTGAGTGTTTGTTGGATACAATCCCTTATCTGGACCGTCAGGCGTTCCTGGACCTGGAACCTTCTGGCAAAAGTGTCCACGACACGTGTCAGTTTGCTCACACCCGTAATAAAACCGTTGGGGATATATGCAACATGCGCTTTCCCGTAGAAAGGAAGCATATGATGCTCGCACATAGAGTACATTTCAATATCCTTAACCAGAACCATTTGCTGGTACTCTTCCCGGAACCTGGCTGAATTTAGAATGGCAGCGGGGTCTTCCAGGTAACCCTTGGTAAGGAACTGCATGGCTTTAGCTACCCTAAGCGGGGTTTTTTCAAGCCCTTCCCTTCCCGGGTCCTCACCCAGCAATTTTAAAATTTCCAAATAATGTTCTGCAAGTTTCTGAGTCGTTTCCGGTGTGTAAAGATTGCTGTTGCTGTATGACATGGCATCTGAGAAATGTGAATCGACAAAATTACAAAAAAAAAACGATCTGCGGGGTTCTCTTAAACTTTACCTGCTCTCACCAGTCAAAAGGAAAAACAACGCATTCGGCTAATCATAATTTTTTGTACATTCGCAGCTATGGAAAAAGAAACGCTTATCAGTATCAAAGGGATCAAAAAGATCTACAAAGTAGGGAACCAGGAAGTTCGCGCATTAAACGGGGTGGATCTTGAGATCAGAAAAAACGAATATGTAGCCATTATGGGTCCTTCAGGCTCCGGGAAATCTACTCTGATGAATTTATTAGGATGCCTGGACACACCTTCCGAAGGCACTTATATACTAAACAATACAGATGTCAGCCAAATGAGGGACGATCAATTAGCGGAAGTGAGAAACAAGGAAATCGGGTTTGTTTTTCAATCTTTTAACCTGCTCCCCAGGTACGATGCCCTTAATAATGTCGCACTGCCGCTGATTTATGCGGGAATGCCTAAACAAGAAAGAGAGGACGAAGCCAGGAAAGCTTTGATCAATGTTGACCTGGGTGACCGTATGGACCATAAACCAAATGAATTGTCGGGGGGGCAGAAACAAAGAGTAGCCCTGGCGCGTGCCATGGTAAACAATCCTTCCATTATTCTGGCCGACGAACCTACAGGAAACCTGGACACGAAAACATCCCTGGATATTATGTCACTCTTTGAGCAGGTATACAAAAAAGGAAACACTATAATTGTCGTTACTCACGAAGAAGATATTGCACGCTATGCGCGCCGGGTTGTCCGGCTTCGCGACGGTCTGGTAGAAAGCGATGAGCTAAATAATAATCCTGTAGTGACTGATTCATGAACAAAATATATTCGGGAACCGGCGATCAGGGAATGACTTCCTTAGCCGACGGGAGCCGTGTTCTCAAGACGGATCAGCGTGTTGCGGCTTACGGTAAAACAGATGAATTAATAAGCTGGATAGGACTACTGAGAAGTCAGTCGGACATTCTGAAAGAATTGTCATCATACAAAAATTATGAATCATCATTGCGGAAGATCCAGACGGATCTGATGCACCTGGCGGGACACCTGGCTTCGGGGACCCATAAAGGCCTGACAAATTACGATTTTGAAAGTTCTGCACTTTTTTTGGAACGTAACATAGACAAAATACAAGAACAAATCCCTGTTCTTCAGGCTTTTATTCTCCCAAACACACCCCCTTTATCATCTCAGATCCACATAGCCCGTACGGTCTGCCGTGAGACAGAACGCCTGATGGTATCTCTTGGCACAGATATTGTTACGGCCCCTATGCTGAAGTACATAAACCGTCTCTCTGACTATCTTTTTGTCCTGGCACGGTTTATTACTGTCATGACTGGTAGTGAAGAAGACTTTTTTATATAACTTTGGGCACTTTTTTTAAACCTTGCATCAATGTACTGGACACTTGAATTGGCATCGAAACTGGAAGACGCTCCCTGGCCTGCTACCAAGGAGGAACTTATTGATTATGCCGCACGCTCGGGCGCTCCGTTGGAAGTAATAGAAAACCTGGCTGACCTGGAAGATGATGGCGAAGTATACGATAGTATTGAGGACATCTGGCCGGATTACCCAAGCAAGGAAGATTTTTTCTTCAACGAAGACGAATATTAACTTCATAACATGAATATAATTATTGCAGGAGCAGGAGAAGTTGGTTTTCATCTGGCCAAAATGCTATCGGATGAAAATCATCAGATCACCATCATTGACAAGAATGAAGCGCGGTTGAATCAGATCGCGGAAACGTCGGATGTAGTTCCTGTATCAGGTGTAGTTACTTCCATTTCCACACTGGAAAAAGCGGGTGTCAGCCGTTGTGACCTTTTTATTTCCGTCAGTCCAGCCGATGAACAGGACGTCAATCTTGTCTCTGCCCTGCTGGCCAAACAGCTGGGAGCCAAACGTGTAACAGCACGTATCAACAACAATGAATATTTAAAAAACGAGAACCGGGTAGTATTTACCGAGCTGGGTATAGATCTGCTGTTTTATCCTGAAAAAATTGCAGCCCAGGAAATCCTGGACCTTTTAAAACAGTCAGGGACTTCCGAATTTATGGATTTTTCCGGAGGCCGGCTTCAGCTTATTGTGCTGAAACTTACAGAGAGTTCTTCCATTGTGAACAAAAGCATGAAGCAGGTGGCAGAAGAAAATGGGGGAGATATTCCATTCCGGGCCGTAGCCATAGCCAGGGAAGGGAACACAATAATTCCTCGCAAAGACACTGTTTTTCAAATAGCCGATCTTGTTTTTGTGATCACCAAAAGAGAGGCGGCCCACGCTGCCATGGTACTCAGCGGAAAAGAAAATGTTGTGGTTCATAATTTGATGATCATGGGAGGCGGACGGGTAGGCGAAATGGTCGCCCACAGCATGGAAGCAAGAATCGAAAAAGTCCGGGTTGTAGAGCTGGACAGCACCCGATGCCAGGAATTAACCGTTTCACTTCCCCGTTCGCTGATCATTAACGGGGATGCCCGCAATACGGATCTTCTCCTGGAAGAAGACCTTCCCAAGATGGATGCTTTTGTTGCCGTAACTTCAAGTGCCGAGGCGAATATACTTTCCTGCATGGCCGCCAAAAGAGCAGGTGTGAAAAAAACCATAGCCCAGGTAGAAAACCTGGATTATATTAAATTGGCCGAAAGCGTTGGCGTAGATGCCACCATCAATAAAAAACTGATAACGGCAAGCCGTATTTTCCGGTTCACCATGACCGGAGACCTACCTTCCATGAAATGTCTGAACGGATCAGACGCAGAAGTCATGGAGTTCATAGCCAAACCCAGAAGTCCGGTCACTCAGAAAAAAGTCCGGGATCTGGAATTTCCCAGAGATGCCATTATTGGAGGCATTACCAGGGGGAACAGCAGTGTGATTGTACGTGGAGATACAGAGGTCAGGCCTTACGACAGGGTTGTCGTGTTTTCTCTGCCCTCAGCCCTGCAAACCATTCACAAATTTTTCATCTGATTCTTCTTTTTCATTCTTTTCCTGTAATATTGTTTGGGTGTACAGGATTCTCTTGCTTTAAAAACGCGCGAAAAGGAACGCACGGAATTAAATCCGCATTGAATGGCCAGGTCTTCCAAATCCAGAAAATTTCCGTCTGTTTTTTCTATCAGTTTTTTTGCTTCGTTTACCCGGAACACATTTACCCAATCACAAAAATTCGTGCCGTATAAACGGTGTATGGAACGCGAAAGATACGACCTGTTTGTGTTGGTCTTGCGGCAAAGGGAATTGATCGTCAATCCGGAATCTTTGTAATAAGCTTCTTTTACCATCATTTTATTCAAAGACAATACGATATCATCCGGGCTTTCCGGATAAGCGGCATCTTTCTTAATGAATATTTTTGGATCGGTTAACGTCCATCCTTTCACGAACGGGATCATTTTTTTAAATATTTTCTTAATTAATGCCATGCCCTTCTTCCCGATATTATTTCGTATTTGGTCTGCATCCTGCACCATTCACCGGGAGTCATCCCCAAATTGATACGAAAGGCGAGGTTTAATGCCGTGAGAGACTGAAATCCCGATTCGTTGCACAATTCAATAAGTCGGGCATCCGGGTGCCGTTTATAATACTCCTGGGCATATTTAACCCTGTATGAATTAATAAATTGCTTAAAATTCATGCCGGCATATTCATTCAAAGCCCTTGTTACGTATGTTACGTTCGTACCAATGGCTGCAGCCACTTCTTCCCGTGATATGGAAGGATTCCTGTAGCATTGTTCTTTCTCAAGATAAGTCTTTATACGTTCGTAGATCTCTTTATACAGGCTATTGACCTTCTTATTGGCTTCTTCCAGGTCCTGCCAGACCTTGCTGTTGGCAAACTGCGTCTCCTGAACCCATTTTCCCCCGTACAAAAGATCAGTATCTTTCATCAGGATCACATCCAGAAACAGCAAATGAATTGGGATATTGCCCAGGAAAAACAACCTGGCAGGCAAAAATATATCCAGCACCACACATACATATGACATCAAAGAAAACACCCATAAAGACAGTAAAAAATATTTATAGGACCTTATTGGTCCGGGGCTTTTTTTCCCGGGGACAGACAACCTTTTTGCATGTATGACAAAAAGCATAGATCCCAGAAAAATAAAAGAAATGCATAATGTATGAGACACTCCTGAAAATAATTCACGTACACCTACACGACCAGAATGCCATAAACTGATCAGGTAAAACATGGCAAAAAGTACCGCAAACACAAATAAAATGGCCTTTACAAGAAACCTCCTGTGCATTCCGGATGATATGGAGGTAAACGCAATACAATGGATCGGTAAACACGTAAAAGCAATACGCAGGAAGAGATCTTCCCGTAGAGTGTCATTCAGAATCTGATACCCTCCGTAAGAAAGGATTATTCTGAGCAAATAAATTGTTCCCAATGCAGCAAACGCACCAATAAGTACCTTGACCGGATTTGTTGGAAAAAAATACAGAACCGATTTCATTCTGGCCTTGGTAAACAACAACACTGCAGCAGTAGCATAGGTAACTCCGGCTGCCAAATTAAAAACAAAAGTTGTCATTGAGATAAATTATTGTATAATAATATTTTGAATATGGACGAAATTACTGATGTTTTTTTGTAAAATCAAAGCCTTTTCCTTTGTTGATTTGTACTTAATTGTCTACAAAATCGTCTTATATAATAAACGTCTGCATCACTGAGAATTATGTATTTCGGTTTTTTAAATTTTTTTCATGAATTTCAACCTGTACGACAGGTTTTGTTACCTTTGTATCTTCACAAAACCATACAAATAATGGAGTACAATTTTTCTGATATAGAGAAAAAATGGCAATCATACTGGTCCTCCCACAAAACATTTAAGGTTGACACAGAACCTTCCAAACCGAAATTTTATGTGCTGGACATGTTTCCCTACCCCTCGGGAGCCGGCTTGCATGTAGGTCATCCGCTGGGATACATTGCCAGTGATATCTATTCCCGTTATAAACGATTAAAAGGGTTTAACGTATTGCATCCTATGGGATACGATGCATTCGGTCTGCCTGCAGAGCAATATGCCATCCAGACAGGTCAACCGCCACAGAAAACAACCGCCGAAAATATTAAACGATACCGGGAACAACTGGATCAACTGGGTTTTTCATATGACTGGGACCGTGAAATACGTACTTGTGATCCTTCCTATTATAAATGGACCCAATGGGCGTTTTTAAAGATGTTTCGCCATTGGTACAACAGAGAATCCAATAAAGCCGAACCTGTCGAGAAACTGATCCGGGAATTTGAAAGCAACGGGAACGTGAAGATCAAAGCAGCGCATCATTGCGGAATAACTTTTACGGCTGAAGAATGGTCCCGGTATACAGAAAAGGAAAAAGAAGACATTCTTATGTGTTACCGCATAGCCTATTTGGGAGAAACATCGGTAAACTGGTGTCCCGAACTGGGAACTGTACTGGCAAATGATGAGGTCAAAGAAGGCGTATCCGTTCGGGGCGGGTATCCTGTGGTACAAAAGAAAATGAAACAATGGCAATTGCGCGTTTCCGCCTACGCAGAAAGACTTCTGGCAGGGTTGGAATCTCTTGCCTGGTCGGATTCGTTGAAAGAAATGCAACGCAATTGGATCGGCAAATCGGAAGGTGCAGAGATGGCGTTTAGCGTTTCTAACGGCAAAGAAACATTTTCCATGACAGTCTTTACAACACGCGCCGACACCATCTTCGGGGTTACCTTTATGGTACTCGCACCGGAAAGTGACTGGGTTGAAAAGCTTACCGTGCCTGAAAAACACCAGGAGGTCCAGGAATACCTGGCTTACGTAAAAACAAAAACAGAGAGGGAACGAATGACCGAAACACACCGTGTAACAGGTGTCTTTACCGGTTCCTATGCCCTGAATCCTTTCACCGGAGAACAGATCCCGGTGTGGATAAGCGAGTACGTATTAGCCGGATACGGAACCGGAGCCATTATGGCAGTCCCGGCACACGACAGCCGTGACTATGTATTCGCCAAAACTTACGACCTTCCCGTTGTTCCGCTTATTGAAGGTTGTGACATCAGCCATGAAAGTTTTGATGCCAAAGAGGGCGTTATGTGCAATTCCGGTTTTTTAAACGGATTGAGTGTCGCCCAAGCCATTCCGGCTGCCGTTGAAGAAGTGGAAAAAAGACGTTTGGGCCGTCGTAAAGTCAATTACCGTTTGCGGGATGCCATTTTCTCCCGTCAACGGTACTGGGGAGAACCTTTTCCTATTTATTATGAAAACGAGATTGCACGCCCTCTTCCGGAAACATCTTTGCCTTTGGAACTACCGGAACTGCGATCTTTCAGGCCTTCCCGCAACGGTGAACCGCCTCTGGCCAATGCCAAAGAATGGACCTATAAAGGAAATCTTCTTGAAAAAAGTACCATGCCGGGATTTGCAGGCAGTTCCGCTTATTATTTACGTTATATGGATCCCTGTAATAAGGAACACCTGGTCTCTGAACATGCGAACAATTATTGGCAAGACGTAGATCTTTATATCGGGGGAACCGAACATGCGACAGGACATTTGATCTACTCCCGGTTTTGGAATAAATTCCTTTATGACCTGGGATATGTTTGCAAAGACGAACCCTTTAAAAAACTGGTTAACCAGGGGATGATCCAGGGGCGTTCCAATTTTGTGTACCGTATAAAAAACACAAACACGTTTGTATCTCTGAATCTGAAAGACAACTACGAAACTACAGAGATCCACGTGGATGTCAACCTGGTACAGAACGACCGGTTGGATACGGAAGCCTTCAAAGCCTGGAATCCGGAATATAAAAATGCCGAATTTATTCTTGAAAAGGGAGAATATATATGTGGCTGGGCTATTGAAAAAATGAGTAAATCCATGTTCAATGTAGTGAATCCGGATACTATATGTGCTCAATACGGGGCCGATACGCTTCGTATGTACGAAATGTTCCTGGGTCCCCTGGAACAATCCAAACCCTGGGATACAAACGGGATAGACGGCGTTCACAGGTTTTTGAAAAAATTTTGGAGACTGTTCTTCGACAAAAACGGCAGCAATGCCTTGATCCAACAGGAGCCTGATAAAAAAGAATTAAAGATCCTGCACAATCTGATACGCAAAGTAGAAGAAGACATAGAGAATTTTTCCTTTAATACAACAATAAGTGCCTTTATGATCAGTGTCAATGAATTTACTGATCTGAACTGCCACAAAAAAGACATTCTGGAACCCCTGGTCGTATTGATCTCTCCTTACGCCCCTCATATTGCAGAAGAACTTTGGGTTCATCTGGGCAATAGCCCCTCGGTAGCCAATGCATCTTTTCCTGTTTTTAACCCGGAGTATACGAAAGAGCATTCCTATGAATATCCGGTTTCCTTTAACGGCAGGTTACGTTTCAAGAGATCATTGGATCTTGAGTTAAAAAAAGAAGAAATTGAAAAGTTGATCCGGGAAGATGAAAGAACGCAAAAATACACTGAAGGAAAAGCAATCAGAAAAATCATTGTAGTGCCCGGTAAAATTATAAACATAGTGGTATGAAAAATTGTACATTGCGTAAAGCCGGTCCCGTGATCAGGGAATACCTGCTTATCACCATCGGAGTGCTTATTTATGTAGCTGCCTGGACTACGTTTCTGATACCCAACCACCTGGTGGGAGGCGGAGTCACAGGAATCTCAACACTGATCTATTACGCGACGGGACTTCCAATCAGTGTTTCATTCCTGGCTTTCAATAGCGTTCTTATTATCGCAGGACTAAAAACCATAGGGTGGAAATTCGGGATTAAAACCATATACGGTGTTATTATGACTTCCATTGCCTTTCAGGTAATGCCTGATATAATTCCCCTGGACCTGATAAATGTGATGGCACTGGATAACGGGAAACTGATCTCTTCCCTGTTGGGTGCGGCTGTTGCCGGATTTGGTGTGGGTACGGTCATAGCCCAGGGAGGCAGTACCGGTGGAACAGATATTTTGGCCCAAATAATCGGTAAATACAAAAACATTTCTCCCGGAAGGATCATGATGTCGTGCGACCTGGTGATTATTGGCTCTTCATTTTTCGTGTCCCAGGAACCGACTGTAGGTTTGAAACTGGCCGTAGTTCTTTACGGGTATCTGATTATTGGCTTATCCAGTTATACGGTTGATACTGTATTATCAGGAGCCAAAAGCTCCATTCAGTATTTTATTTTTTCTCACAAATACCAGGAAATTGCAGACAAAATATCTACGGATCTTCACCGTGGTGTAACCGTTATCAGCTCGCAGGGGTGGTACACACATTCAGAACAAAAAGTATTGTTGGTAGTTGTCAGAAGAACAGAATCCAAGGCCATTGCAAAGATTGTCAAAGAAATTGACAAAGAGGCCTTTATATCAATGGGAAGCGTTACGGGAGTCTATGGCGCAGGTTTTGAAGTATTGAAAACGTGACGATCAACGGGTCCGCTCCAACTCAAAAAATACGGGGATCGTTACCTGAACCCTCACTTTCTCCCCGTTCTTTTCGCCTGCTTTCCACTTTGGAGAAGCCTCTATAACCCGGAGAGCTTCATTATCCAATAAGGGATGTACGGAACGTGTTATGTTAAGATGAGTTACTTCTCCGTCTTTTTCAATTACGAACGAAACCATTACCCTTCCCATAATACCCTGTCTAATTGCTTCTAATGGATATTTCTGGTATTTGTATACCCATCTGTCCATGAAAGACCGGAGATCCGAATTTAAAAAAGTAGGAGGCTTATCCACGTCTGAATAAGCGTATACCGGATCAGCTCCGGAAATATTGACTTGTTGTTCTTCCCTGAATATATCTCCTGAGTCATTGGCTATTTCTGAAATAAACAGGGATATATACTGACAAAATGCATCCATACCCTTGTAATCCAGATGATCGGGTGTGTCCCTTAATGTTTGATGGTACGGATGAAGGCCTGTGGTAAAAAGGCAGACAGGAATTTCCTGTTCCAGAAATGCCTGATGGTCCGAGGAAAAGTAATCCGTGCCGTATACTTGTACATCTGGAAGGAAGGGACTGTTTTTAAGATGTGTCAACAATTGCTCCAGTTCATAATGAGGCTGTCCACAATAGGCCATCGGGACGTTGTCAGTAGAAGATCTTCCAACCCGGTCAAGATTGATCATCATCCTGATTGAAGCAGCAGGAAAAGCCCTGTTCACAAAATACCACGAACCCATGGCGCCTTGTTCTCCGGCACCAAAGGCAACGAATAAGAGGCTTCTTTTGTACATAAAAAATTGCCCCTGGGCTGCAGCAGCCAGCTCTAACAGTGCAGCTACGCCGGAAGCATTGGCATCGGCTCCGGAATAGATACAAAGCGAGTCTTTTCCGTTAACCCGCATGCTATAAGTTCCCTGGCTGTCATAATGAGCTCCAATAACAATATATTCTTCCCGCAATTTAGGATCATACCCCGGAATAACAGCTACGACGTTCCGGGAATATAAGGTGTCGTTGGATTTCTCATCTATAAAGGAAAAATCCTGAAATCCTTTGGGATATAACAATTCAAGCCCGTTTTGACTGAATGATTTGGATATATATTCTGCGGCATCCTTCTCACCTTCTGTCCCGGCTTTTCTTCCTTTAAGTGTTTCAGAGGTCAGCTCCTCCACATGCGTTCTCAACGCATTTTCAAAAGAATCCTGAGCCTGTACTGCTACAAGACTCAGGATCCAGAAAAGTAATGAAAAAAAACTTCTCATTGTTTTTTATAAAACGGAGGGCGGACTACCACGGCCTTTAACAGGCGTTCCCTCACATTTATAAATATTTCCGTTTCCGGTTTTGCATAGTCCGGTTCAACGTATGCCATTCCTATGCCAATCTTTAACATAGGAGACATATTCCCCGAAGTTACAGAACCAATCTTGGTTCCGTCAGAAGTACAAACCGAATACCCGTGACGAGGCACTCCCCTGTCTACCATTTTGAAGCCCGCCAGTCTACGGGGAACACCTCTGGCTTTTTGCTCCAGAAGAAAGGTTTTGTCAATAAAATCTCCTTTAGCTTCCGAAAATTTTGTGATCCATCCCAGTCCGGCTTCAAGCGGAGAAGTGGTGTCGTCAATGTCGTTTCCGTAGAGACAGAATCCCATTTCAAGACGCAACGTATCCCTGGCCCCCAGTCCTACCGGAACCAATCCGTATTGATTGCCCGCTTCAAACAGTTCTTTCCATAGTTTTTCTCCATCCCGGTTGGCAACGTATATCTCACATCCCCCTGCCCCGGTATATCCCGTCGTGGACAAAATGGCCTGCGGGATGCCTGCTACGGTACATTTGCGAAAAGTATAGTATTCCATATCCGTAATATCACAATCGCAGATCTTTTGTACAATTTTTATGGCATTCGGACCCTGAACGGCCAGCTGACATATTTCATCGGATGCGTTGTATAACTCTTTACCCGGTGTGATGTTGAAACGGGGAGCATACTTACACAAATGGTCCCAGTCTTTTTGTATGTTGGCCGCATTGACCACGAGTAAATATGTTACGGCATCTATTCTGTAAACCAAAAGGTCATCCACTATGCCGCCACGCCCGTTTGGAAAGCAGGTGTACTGCACTTTCCCGTCCTGTAAAACAGAAGCATCGTTTGAAGTAACGTATTGAATAAAATTCAGCGCATCAGGTCCTTTTACCCAGATTTCCCCCATGTGGCTGACATCAAAAACACCGGCATTTTCACGTACATGAACATGTTCGGCATTAATACCCTGATACTCAATGGGCATAGTATATCCCGCAAAGGGCACCATTTTGGCACCCAGCTCTTCATGGAACCGGGTAAAAGCAGTCTTTTTCATAGATCAGAAGTGTAATTTTTGATTCGTATCATACACCCAGACATCATAAGGAGTGATGTCCAGTGAAAACATTTTGTACATCTTGTTATAGGCATCAGGCAACGAATTCGTCTGATAGGCAGAGATCACGGAATAACCGTTTTTGAATTCGATCCGAACGGGTTCGTATCCTAATTCAGGTAACGTCTTCATCATTCTGTCGGCATTGTTATCCATAATGAAACTCCCCACAACTACATGATACCTTGCAAAAGCGGATTTTTGTGCTTCTGCTTTAGCAAGTGAATCCAGGAGAAGCTGCTCAAGGCGGACGGCCTCCTGTTCCCTGGCAACTTTCTCCAGAGAATCTTTTATGATTTGTTCCTGTTTCTGTTGAAGTTCTTCAGAAGTAGGCATGCCCAATCTGGCACGTATCCAATCGCAGGAACTCATACTACCCAGCAGTATGATACCTATTAGCAACGGGAATATTTTCTTCATAATAAATAGATTAGATAGTTTATGGTTCACAAATATACATCAAAAAAACGTGATCTGTAAAAAAAGGGGTAACTTGCAATCTGCTATATGAAAAACTTTTCGCTCTTACTGTTTATCTCAGGAGTGTTGTTCAGTCTGCCCGGATGGCTTATTGCACAGGATCCCGAAGCTGTCAGGTTTTGTTTTGCGGGAGATCTCATGCAGCATGGATCGCAGATACGTTCAGCATTGCAGGATGACGGATCTTACAATTATGACACCTGTTTTGTATATGTGAAAGACCGGTTTAAAAACGTTCATTTTGCCGGTCTGAATATGGAAACCACATTTAACGGCCCGCCATATTCCGGTTATCCGTCTTTTTCCTCTCCCGATGAACTGGCTCTGGCGATCCAGAGAGCCGGTGTGAATGTTTTTCTGACTGCCAACAACCACATTTTTGACAAAGGAAAGGCAGGTGCCCTGAAAACTATTGCATTGTATGATTCTCTGGATGTGAAACATTGCGGGACTGATCCTGCCTGGATCGTATTGACGAATAACGGAATAAAAGTAGCCGTACTCAACTACTCCTATAACAGTAACAGGTTGATCTCCGTGGAAAGGCCCGGGTTAAACCTGATAGACACGAATCTCATAAAAAAACACATTCGGGAAGTCAGGGAAAACGGGGCTAACAGCATTATATGTTGTATGCACTGGGGCGATGAGTACAGGATATATCCTTCCAACTATCAAAAATCACTCTCAGAATGGCTTTACAAAGCAGGTATTTCCGCAGTGGTGGGGTCACATCCTCACGTACCCCAAAGTATTGAGATCATTAAAGATGCCAATGGGAAAATTGTTTTTTTGGCAGCTTTTTCCCTGGGAAATTTCATTTCAAATCAACCCGATCCACTGACCAGAATGGGTATGATCCTTTCTTTTGGCATATCCTTAACACAAGAAGGTCCCCGCATAGATTTTCCCTGGTATGAATGGATATGGTGCTGGAGACCCGTTACGGACGGGAAAAAAACATACCTGGTCCTGCCTGTTTCTGATCCCCGGATTTATGAAAATATTTCAGAGATCTTCCCGGATTTGCCTGTAATTGACAAAACAATAAAAACACTTCGTAACTTTATGCGGGAAACTTCTCCCGATATATATGAACGCAGACGAAATCCTACGTATGAACGAAAAAACCTTTATTTTGGAAACCATCCATCCGGCTGCTCTGTATGGACCCGACAGCCTCCTGTTACCTCTTCTGAAAGAAGCGTTTCCCCAATTGAAGATCTTTGCAAGGGGAGAGCAAATAAAAGTACAGGGTCCGCCGGAAATTATTGACCGTTTTGAAGAAAAACTGGATACCCTGGTCAGCCTGTATGAAAAAAGGCATCATCTTTCAAAAGATAGTATAACAGCCATACTCCGGGGTGCCGTACAGCCCGCCGGGGAGAAAGACATAGAATCCGAAAACACTCTGGTATACGGAAACAACGGCAGGATTATTAAGGCCCGGACCGTCAACCAGGAAATCCTTGTAAAGTCCTATGAGCAGAATGATCTGGTCTTTGCCGAGGGTCCCGCAGGTACCGGAAAAACATATACGGCCATAGCCCTTGCTGTCCGTGCATGGAAAAACAAGGAAATCAGAAAGATCATTCTTACCCGGCCGGCCGTAGAAGCCGGAGAACAACTGGGTTTTTTGCCGGGAGATATGAAAGAGAAACTGGACCCTTACCTACAGCCTCTTTATGATGCCCTCCGGGATATGATTCCCGGGAAAAAACTGGAATCACTCGTGGAAGAAGGAACAGTCCAGATTGCACCCCTTGCGTATATGAGAGGAAGGACACTGGATAATGCGTGTGTAATTCTGGACGAAGCTCAGAATACCAGCCTTTCACAATTAAAAATGTTTCTCACCCGTATGGGCAGGAACGCAAAATTCATTATTACCGGAGATACCAGTCAGATAGACCTGGTACGAAAAAGTGACAGCGGATTGTCCCGTTGTATGGATTTGTTGAAAAACATTAAAGGGATTGCCTTTGTTCGTTTTGATTCGGGTGATATTATCCGTCATCCCCTGGTGAAAAAGATCGTGGCTGCTTTCAATGAGCTACCAGCTTCCGGAAGCGCCCCCTCCTCCACCGAGTCCGCCGCCAAATCCTCCAAAGCCTCCGCCGCCAAAACTTCTACCGCCAAATCCGCCACTGCCAAATCCGCCGAGACCCCGGGTTCTTCCTCCCAGTAAATTGGCGAGGATCATCAATTCCAGGATACTCGGACCTTTTCGGTTATTTCCTCCAAGGTTGGTAGGCCCCTTACGCTTGTTGGCAACAGATATGATAAGCACAAAGAAGAACAGAATAAAAAACAACGTAAGTACTACTATGATACCGGCCGGGGTGTCTTCGTCGTTTTCACGTGCCGTATCGTACTCGCCCATAGCCACAGCCATAATTGAGGATACACCGGCTTTAATACCTTCAAAATAACGGTTTTCTTTAAACTCCGGGATCATATCATACGTTATGATCCGTTTTGAAAGCGCATCGGTCAGTACGCCTTCCAGTCCGTATCCCACGGATATTGCCACACGGCCCCCGCTCTTTTCAGGATCGTGTTCAACAAGCAAAACCGCTCCGTTATTGTTTTCTGCCGTACCTACACCCCATTCCACAAGAATCTTATATGCAGCCATATTTATGTCTTCTCCCTGAAGATCTTTGACGGTAACCACACAGATCTGATTGGATGTGGAATCGTCAAAATGTACCAGTTCTGATTCCAGCATGTCTCTTTCCTGCAAAGAAAACAAACCTGAAAAATCATTCACCAGACGTTGTACTGTCGGACGTTCAGGGATCTGGGATATCAGCGGCTGAGAGACAGTCGCAAGAATAAGACCCATAAAAATGATCAACCCGATTTTTTTCATGATCCGAAAGATATATCGTTGGGTAATTCATTTTTGTCGTCATCCCGGTAAGGGAAAAACTCGGCAAGCTTCTCCCCGATCTCTTCCACTACGGCACATATCCCGTCTGTGAAATTGCCGGATCTAAAAGAGTCCTGCATGATCTCCTTGACAGATTCCCAAAAACCTTCAGGAACAACAGCATTGATACCAATATCACCCAGTATGGAAAATTTCCGTGATTCGGTAGCCAGGTATATCAGTACTGAATTGCGTTCTTTGGTTTTGTACATTTTCAACTGATTGAACACAAAAATGGCCCTGTCCAGGGATGAAGAAGGACAATAGCCCTCAAGATGAACCCTTATCTCCCCGGAAGTTTTTAGTTCAGCCTGTGTTATGGCAGCCACAATACGTTTTTTTTCCTGAGATGTAAACAATTTTACCATCTTATACTCAGTTAGAATTTTCCTGTGATATGCGTACACAACGGACAGAGGCATATACGGCAGATTTATCTGCCGTTGCACAGGAAAACCTGTCAACGGCATAATGGATCATCCTGTAATAACCCTGGTTTCCGTCTGCTGCAGCCGACCACCAAAAGGACGACTGCCCTTTTCCGGAAAAACTCTCTCCGGACAATACGGCATAACCTGCTGGGATAGCGTTCCACCCGGAGGTGTTCGTTTTTTCATTATCGGGATGGTATTTCCAAAGTTTGCTCCCGTTGACTTTCGCATCAACAGCAAACATTTCTCCCAGGCCGTTCCACGGATCAAGAAATCCCATCTCAGTACCCGTCACGGAAGAAGCCAGATCAGCCCAATCGTCGGCAGTCGGGATCTTCCATCCGGGGGGACACACGCCCTGTGGACCGCCACCAAGACCTGTTGCGGAAACAGGAGGGTTAACGGGGGCATTTTCTCCGGACATGGCCTGATTCCATGTATAGAGTTCTCCCAGCATATTGCCCAGAGCCGGTACATTGTCGTAGGTAAGACCTGCTCCGCTCCAGTTCAGGTTCTGAACGAACCAATCCAGGGTTCCATATCGTTTGTAATAATAAATATGGTTGTCCCGGGGATCGGTAATGGAGTCTGTGGAAGTTTCAAGACCTTCTATCATTACAGAGAAAATGTTGTGTATAACAGTGGTTTTTCTGCTGGTAATACTGTTGGCATATCCTTCTGCACGTGCCGTCAGGCTAAGGGTATAAGTACCCAGGCTGTCGGGAACTGTAATCAGGACAGAGGAAGCTACTACGGAATCGGGAGTGAAATACTCTCCCTGAAATGTAAAAACGACAGAATCTCCTTTAGGACTTGTAATACCGGAGGCTTCCACCTGGAACGTTTCTCCGGGGAAGCAGTATTCCGGCAGATCGAACGTCAGAGACCCTGACATATACAATGTTTCCGGATCTTCTTTATTACAGCCTGTTACAAGCATCAATGATGCCAAAAACAATAAAACGGGAAATAATGTGCTTTTCCTTATCATATCTATTATAATCTGCAAATGTAGGTAAAAAAATTTGTAGCTTTGTGTCTATGATTAAAAAACCAGTTCCATTTGTTGTCCTGTTATCAATGGCATCCATCCTTGCCGGGTGTAATTCTGCAAAGGATTATATCCGTTTTCAGGGGAACGCTTTGGGTACTACATATTCCATTACATACAGAACCCCCGCCGGAGCTCCTCATGACTTTTCTTCCCGGGTAACCCGGGTAACCGGGCAAAGCCTGGACAGGATCAATCATTCTTTTTCTATATACAACAATCATTCCTTACTCAGTGAACTGAATCATAATTTAAGCCGCAGGACGGACAGTTTGTTCAGGAATGTCTTTAAAAGATCACAGGAAATATCTTTACATACAGACGGAGCTTTTGATATATCTGCTGCCCCTTTTTTTGACTATTGGGGATTCGGTTCTGAAAAAAGAGATTCTCTAAAAAAGTGGGATCCTGAAGCAATAAAACAATATACAGGCATGGATAAATTTTATCTGGAAGATACCCTGCTGTACAAAAAAGACCCCAGGGGCCGTCTGAACATGAATGCCATAGCAAAGGGTTATGCCTGTGATCTGCTGGCAGACGGTCTTGCCCGGCTGGGGATAACTGATTTGCTTGTAGAGATAGGAGGTGAAATTGTATGCAAAGGATTAAACCCGGACAGGAAACCCTGGAGAATTGGAATTGACAGTCCCATAGACGGGAACGTGCATCCAGGGGAAAGCGTTGAAGTGGTAATAAATTTAACTGACAGGGCTTTGGCAACTTCCGGAAATTACAGGAATTTTTACCTGGAGAATGGAAAAAAATACGCCCACATTATCGATCCCCGTACGGGTATGCCGGTATGGCACCATCTGTTAAGTGCAACTGTTATTGCAGATGATTGCATGAGTGCCGATGCTTACGCTACCGCTTTCATGGTCATGGGTCTGGAATCTAGTAAATCTTTTCTTAATAAGAACCCTCATCTGGGAGCTTTTCTGATCTACGATGAAAATGGCGTTTTTAAAACCTATGCCACGAAAAATATCCAAACCGGCTTATGAAACGAATAGTATTGATCACACTGCTTCTCTGGGGCTTAATAACAGTCCTGACCGGTTGTTCACCCGCCGGAAAATTCAAGACCATAAACGGGGTAGTTATGGGATATTCTTATAAGATCGTATACCAGGTACCCTCCTATGCCCCCTGGACTTTTGAATCAGACATAAGAAGAGCCGCACGTCGTCAGGCTTACCTGATTGATAAATCCCTTTCCCTGTATCATAAATCTTCTGTGATAAACAATGTCAACAGCAATAAGTATCTTACCACAGACTCTGTCTTTACGACTGTTTTGACAAAGGCGAAGGAAGTTGCTGAAAAAACCGGAGCCTTTCTGAATACAACTACCAAACCCTTACAGGATCTCTGGGGTTACAACATGAGTAATTATCAAAATGTTACACCCGAAGACATAGCCTTAGTCCTGGAATATACAGGATTATGGAAAATACATCTGGACCGGGGAAAAGTGATAAAAGAAGATCCCAGGATACAATTAAACCTGAATTCCATAGGGATCGGCTATGCAGTAGATCTGCTGGGGGCATTACTTGATAACCGGAGTATTTCCAATTATATGATAGAAATCGGCAAGGTTGTTTTCTGCAAGGGGATGAATCCCTCAGGTACTCCCTGGCGTATCATCATTGATGAAGTTACTACGGATGTGATCTACCTTTCTGATAAGGCTATGGCGATTGCAGGAAGTCTTACTAATTTTAAGACCCGGGAAGGAAAAATTGTCAATACATTGTTCAATTCGCAGACCGGCTACCCCGTTGAAGATCCTCTGATAAGTACCATGGTCGTGTCAGAAACCTGCCTTGAAGCAGCCGTCTACAGTGTGGCGTTCTATTCCATGGGTCTGGAGAAAAGCATCCGATTCATTGAAACACAAAGTGATATTCAGGCAATATTGTATTATTTCCAGGAAGATCATATCAAAAAGTACACGACTAATAACATAACACCCCGTCATGAACTCCAATATTTCCCGTAGAACATTTTTAAAACAAAGTGCACTGCTTGGGACCGGCCTGGTGGCTTCTGCCGGCGGTATGAAAACATTATCTGCCTTACCGCGTGTATCACAACCTTTTCAGACGATCGTATCCAATGGACTTATTTATACAGGAGACGGATCAGCCCCTTTTCGTGGCGATGTGGGTATAAAAGACGGCAAGATTGCAGCGATGGGACGCCTGGGAAGTTATGCCGATCATGTGATTGATGCCAAAGGCATGGTAGTCAGTCCCGGCTTCATTGACATACATACCCATACCGACACAAAATTGCTTCAGTGCGCCCGGGGGGATAGCCGTATCTACCAGGGAATTACGACAGATGCCGGAGGTAATTGCGGAGGATCGCCATTCCCGGACGGACCGTATGACAGTGCTGCTTCGTTTTTTGATGATTTGCAAAAAAACAAGATCGGGATCAATTATTGTTCTTTCACCGGCCAGGGATCAATACGATCGGCAGTCATCGGGGATTGGAATGCATCTGCAACCCCTTCCCGGATAGAAGAAATGAAAAAATTGCTGGACATTCAGCTTGAACAGGGAAGCCGGGGCCTTTCCTGCGGACTGGAATATGCTCCCGGAGCTTACGCTTCCCGGGAAGAACTGGTGGAACTGTTAAAAGTCGTAGCCAAACACGACGGGTTGTTTGCCATACATATGCGCAACGAAGATGACCGGGTGGAAGAAGCCATTGAAGAGGCTATTGCCATGTCATTTGATGCAGGTGTCCGGCTCCAGATATCGCACCTGAAAGCCCAGAACCCCAATAACTGGCATAAAGGCCCCGCGATGCTTGAGATCATTGAAAAAGCCAGGCACGACGGACTGGATGTTGCCTTTGACCGTTATCCCTATATTGCCTTTTCTACCGGGTTGACCACATTCATTCCGTTAGACGGCAGACAGGGATCCACAGATGATATCATCTCACGATTAAAGGATAAAGCTATGGCAACAGCGTTCGGTAAATACGCCGAATCGCGCTTTGACCGTTTGGGGGGAGCTAAAAACGTAGTCATTTCATCTTGTTCCTTCCCGGAAAATAAAGCAGCTTACATGGGCAAAAATCTGGAGGAATGCGCCCGGAAAGCAGGCATATCTGAATGGGAATTTGTCCGGAACCTGCTTATTGAAGAAAGACTTTCACCGGATATTGTTGCCTTTGCCATGAGTGAAGACAATGTCAGGATGTTTCTCTCACATCCTTTAGCCATGCCGGCTTCCGACGGCAGTGTTTACTCTCCGGGTGGCCCTTTGTCCTTAACCATTCCACATCCGCGGTCCTATGGTACATTTCCCCGGTTTTTGGGAAAATACTGCCGGGACGGAAAACTTATGGATTTATCGCAGGCCATCAGGAAAGTATCGTCTTTGCCGGCTTCCAGGCTTGGTTTGAAAGACCGTGGACTTCTGATTCCCGGATACCGGGCAGACATAGTGGTATTCAATCAGGCTACCATTATTGATAAAGCAACGTTTGAAGATCCACACCGGTTCCCTGAAGGCATCCATCATATATGGGTTAACGGGGAACATACCCTGCAAGATGGAAAACACACGGGAGTCCTGGCCGGAATGGTTCTTTAATGATCTATATAAAGCACGTGACCTTCAACGGACGTATAACCCATGCGTTGTAATACTTCCACGTATTTTTTCATTTGCCGTTCATGTGAAGGCTCGGGTTTTCCGAACTTGTAATCCAAAATAACCGTCCGGCCTTTTTTTTCCATGACCCTGTCCGGACGCAATTTGCCAAAACGGCCCAGCACAGATGCTTCATTCCTGACTTTCCATGATCCGTCAAACCAACCGGAAATCTCAGGATCAGACAAAGTTTTTTCTATGGCACGGGTAAACTGTTCCGCCGTTTCCCGGTTCCCTGACAGTTCACCTCCCTCTACCAGCTCCTGTAAGACCTGCCCAACCTGATCAACAGTCTCTATTCGGGATAATGCTTTATGAAGGACCAGTCCCCACTGACGCATGGAATCTGAAGGAGAATATTCAAAGGCATCTTCACGGTAGACCAGTTTTAGTTTATCGCCAAATCCTGCAGAAGGATATGCTTCCGGGATATAACCCTGGGAAAACTTCTTGTGACTGTGTACTGTAAGTGAAGGGTTGCCGTAACTCAGAAATTCATCATCCGTATGCGTCTGGAAAGGAAGCGCTTCCCGCACCGGGAAGGCAATATTTTCTTTTGAATTGTTTTTTGAAAAAGGGAGGTAAACATACAACTCGTCCCTGGGCCTTGTAACGGCAACATACAGTAAATTAAGTGCATCCAGGATCCTCTGCGAATACTCCAGGTAAAAATCCGGTGCAAAACAGGTATGGATCAGCTTGTTATCATATACCACGGGGATTTGTTCCAGGCGGTTGAACGGTTCAACAGTCGTTTGGGTCCATATCACGGATTTTCCTGCCCTGGAATCCAGGGGCCAGTTACAAAACGGGATCATCACCACAGGAGCTTCAAGGCCCTTGGCCTTATGGATAGTCAATAAACGGACCGCATGTTCAGGCAGATCTGCAGTTAACATGGTTTCCTTCCCGCGAATATTCCACCATTTGAGAAACGCAAAGACACCCCCGCCGTCTCTTCCCGAGAACCGGAGCATGGCATCGTGAAGCTCCTGCAGGTAAGGGATCGCATCCTGGCGTTGTGTCCATTCCATTCTTTGAATAATGGCTTCCATTGCATCGGCCAGGGGCATAAAACGCAGTCGTTCCAAAAAATCGCCGTCATCTGAAATGTCTTTTTTCCCATATTCTTCAGACAGCCTGATAACCGTCTGAGCATTACAGGTGTCTTGTGGATAATGACTCAGTTTCAACACGGCTACGGCAAGGGTCACGTAGGGAGAAGAAGACAGGTAAAGTGCATCTTCGGAGATCACACGGGGCAGCATCGCAGCTTCACCGGGGTTCTCCATTTCATAATGCAGCAAAAAATTCGTAATGGTCCTGGCATTTTCTTTTGACCTGACCAGTATAAGTATGTCAGAAGGACTATATCCTCTTTTTATTAAGGTGATTAACTGATCTTTTAAGGCATTAAGCGTTTTGTCTTCTGCCTGACTGCTATCCCCAGCATTGAATGTGTTGATCTGCACATAACCGGAATATCCATTGGTGTCCGGATCAGGTACCGTTTCCGTGAAGTCCGCATAAGCATTATTCAGCAGGTTTTCAAGATAATGCTTCGCTTCCTCGTTCAAACCTTCACTACCGTTGACCTTTTCGGCTATTGTCCGGTTGAGTGAGTTTTTTACATTTTCTATGAGATCGTTCACAAAAAACACAATCTCCTTTTTACTCCGCCAATTGGTCCTGAGTGTATACAGATCCACCCCGTGTGTTTGAAGCAGCGGATCGGCCGCTATCTGTTCTCCCAGTATCCGCCAGTCGCTGTTGCGCCAGCGGTATATGGATTGTTTTACGTCTCCTACAACAAGGGAATCGGCACCCTGGGCCAGCCCGTTGATCAAAAGCGGATACATATTCTGCCATTGCAGGTAAGAGGTGTCCTGGAATTCATCCAGCAAAAACGAGTCGTAACCGGCACCCATGCGTTCGTATATAAAAGGTGTATTCCCGTCTCCGACCAGTTTATTGAGCAGGTATGTAGAATCCCCTATATCCAGGGTGTTGTTTTCTTCCTGTATCCGCCGCATGGTCGTGATCACATCGGCCAGGAGTCCCATCTGAGGCAACTGCTCCCTTACTGCGAGTGCAGTAACGTATAGTTTGAAATGCACAGAATAATACCTGTTTATTTCCTCCATTACCGGCATAAGTACCTCCTGCATTTTCTGAAGGCCTTCAGGAGAATTCTTATTGTACCACTGGGATTCTTTGCCTGCCATAGCTTCCATAACACGCACCCCGGGCACATATGCCTCCACAGACGGATGCAATGCAGAAATCTTCTGGAAATAACCGGCGAAAGAAGCCGTTTTGTAAGGGAAGTCCACGACGGTAAAACCGTTGTTGCTGATCAGTGCCAGGGCCTTCTCACCCATCTTTTTCAGGTTTTTTTCAAAAGAATCAATGATCCCCCTGTTTTCCTGAATGAATGTTTTCAGGAATTCCCGGTCCGAGATCTTTTCAGCGAAAGCTTCTCCCATTGCCCTGAATGATTCGCGTGTGGCTTGCCGTCCGACCTGTTTTAAAAGATCTGCCACGTCCCATTTATCCGCCCTGGAAATTTTTTCCTTTATGAGCTCCCCGAACCAGGACCGCAAAGAATGGTCTTCGGGGACTTTTTGTACAATCTGTCCGGCTGTATTTTCCAGCAAAAAATCCGTGTCTGTATCTACCGAATATCCTGTGCTAAGACCGGCCTCCAGAATAAAAGAACGGAGGACTTTCTGAAAGAAAGCATCCAACGTGGATACTGAAAAATATGAATATCTGTGCAGCAGGTTTTGGTGAACCAGTCCGGCACGCGTTACCAGGGTGTCAAAAGGCAGCCCGGTTTCCCGGCCAAGGTCATCAGTGAAACAGGAAGCATTCCCTTTAGCCAGTGATTCCAGGGTGTCCAGGATCCTGGCTTTCATTTCTTCAGTGGCTTTATTGGTAAAGGTTACGGCCAGTATCCGGAAAAAGGCATTCGGATCAAAATGCGAAGCGTTGCCCAGCAACAGGGAAAGGTACATCAACGTCAAACGGTATGTCTTCCCGGTACCTGCAGAAGCCTTATAGACCTTAAGTGCCATTTGTCGAACCTCCCAACAGGTAGGTGTGAATGAACCCGTTCAGGTCTCCGTCCAGAACGGCCTGCGTATCTGTCATTTCATACCCTGTCCTGTGGTCTTTTACCATTTTGTAAGGATGAAGCGTATAGGAACGTATCTGGGAACCCCATTCGATTTTTTTCTTCTGTCCTTCCAGTAGCGATTCCTTTTCCCTTCGTTTTTCCAGTTCTATTTCGTACAAATGGGATCTGAGAATACGAAGGGCGTTCTGCCGGTTATCAAACTGGCTTCTGGTTTCCGTGTTTTCCACAACGATCCCGGTGGGTATATGCCGTACCCTCACCCCGGTTTCCACTTTGTTTACGTTTTGTCCGCCTGCCCCGCTGGACCGGTATGTATCCCACTCCAGGTCGGCAGGATTGATCTCGATCTCTATGGAATCATCCACTGCAGGATAGACAAAGACCGATGAAAAGGTGGTCTGGCGTTTGCCCTGGGCATTGAAGGGGGAAATACGCACCAGGCGGTGAACGCCGTTCTCGGCTTTTAAATACCCGTATGCATATTCCCCTTCAAATTCCAATATACAGGATTTGATCCCGGCCTCTTCTCCTTCCAGGATATTGTGAACCCGCACTTTGTACCCGTTCCGTTCGCCCCAGCGGATGTACATACGCATGATCATGGCAGACCAGTCGTTGCTTTCGGTTCCCCCGGCGCCTGAATTGATTTTCAGCAAGGCCCCCATGTTATCCCCCTCGCCGCTGAGCATGCTTTTGAGCTCTTCCTGCTCGATCCAGTTCAGCACCTTATCCGTCTGGCAGTCAAGTTCCTCCTGCGAAGCATCCAACTCGGCAAGCACCTGCAGATCCTCCAGA
>JBAZHT010000015.1:0-29466 GCA_041652255.1 Bacteroidales bacterium | reverse complement strand
AAACTTAGCGGCATTGGCAACTTTCCCTCAGAAAGTACTCCGCTTTACAAGTTTATCAAATTGCCGTACCCAGGATCCTTCCTACGTTTCCTGCAACGGCCAACGGTCGTTTGTATCAGCGGGACCATCTTCTCCAATACGATCCATTCACATCTTAGCTTCTTTTTGAGAACAACCCCTCGGATTTCCGGTTCTTCATCCTCATATAGGGCTGATTTTGAGGATGAAGCCGGGAATTTTGGCAACTCATCCTCATATAGGCGGGTTTTTGAGGACAAACCTGTGAATTTTGGCAACTCATCCTCATTAAGGGTTGTTTTTGAGGACAAACCTGTGAATTTTGGCAACTCATCCTCATATAGGCGGGTTTTTGAGGACAAACCTGTGAATTTTGGCAACTCATCCTCATTAAGGGTTGATTTTGAGGATGAACCTGTGAATTTAGGCAACTCATCCTCATATAGGCGGGTTTTTGAGGACAAACCTGTGAATTTTGGCAACTCATCCTCATATAGGGTTGTTTTTGAGGATGAACTCGGATTTTCGGTTCTTCATCCATGTTTAAGATGGTTTTTGCATGTAGTTGACGTTACTTCCAGATTGTTGCCACTACAAAGAATCGGGAGTTTCGGCATACAAAAAAGCTCCTGATTCTTTGTAGTAGCAGCAATCGGAATTCATGGTGCTGATCCACTGCTAGAAACATGTTGGTGTTGTTCGTGAGTTCGTGAGTTACACAAGAATGACTTTATAGCCGGCCATTCATTTATGTAAGGGCAATGCACTCCATTTCAATAAGCCAGGCCGGACGGCAGACTTTTCCCATGACAATAACAGTAGGAATGGCAGGGAAGCGGCTGGCAAAAAGATCCTGCACAAGTTGGTAATCTTGTTCTCTTCTAAGGTAAATTATTATTTGGGCAACATCTTCAAAAGTAGCCTGAGCTTCTGCCAAAAGTACCTCTACATTTTCTATCATTCTGAGGGATTGGGCCTGAATGTCATTGACATGCAGAACGTTCCCTGATTTATCAATACTGGCGGTCCCCGAGATCAGGATCTGGCGACGGTCATCAAATGTAAGGGCAACGCCGCGTTCAAAGGTAACACCGTATATATTTGTGGGACTCAGATGAGACAGTCCGTGCAGGTATTTGATGCGGGAGGCATCCAGGCCACCCACAGCATAGGCATCCATGGTTACCAATGATGAATCTGTGCCGTTACTGCCTTCTATACCTGTACTGGCTATGTAATGTGTTTGTTCATTTAAACCAATTTTGCGGAAATAGTCTGTACGTGATTTGGCAAATGCGGTATAATTGGTATCTATGTCCTGTATGTAGAACCAGGTTCGCAAACAATTGTCTGCCATGGAGCATCCTTTGGCACGGAGCCATTTCTCGTAATCCGTCAACAATTTCAGGGTTTGTCCGGACACATCCCCGGCCAGGCAATACCTTTCGGTTATCCAATAATGGGTATATTTTTCCGTATCTGTTCCCGGATCTCTCAGATAAACCCACAGTGCAATTTGAGACCCGTTTGCAGGAGGTTGCTCAATACAGGAAATTGCGCAGGATGCCGGAAAGATCTTGCGTGTATGTATGCGGGGACGCTGGTCTTTGGCATTTTTGAGAAAATAACGGGCAAAGATGCGTTGCGCTTTGTTGTATGGTTCGCGGGACAGGTATTCCTGTACACAGTAATGTAAAATATCAGTTGCTTCTTCCTGTATCTTGTGGAGCTGCCGCTTTCCGGGTTCCCGTATTTGAAATATCATATGATACTCGGATCCGTTTTTCACGGGAGTGAATGCAGATACCTGTACGGAACAGGAAGGATATTGGTCAAATGTATAATTCAAAAATTCCATCATAGGACAGGGCATAAAATACTAAGGTACGAAAATTCCGTTGAAGACAGCTTGTCTGAGTGACCCTTTATCATCGTCTCCTTCGTATTCCCAGTACATGGCTCCTTTCATTCCGTATTGATGAATAAAACGGCATTTGTATCCTATGGAACGGGGATTGTCGTAATTGCATACGATCTTTCCCGTAGAGTCTTTCAAATAAGGAGCTTTGGCAATATCATCCCAGCATTTTTCATAATTTTCCAGTTGAATGAGCCTGCCGTAACTGTTCATTCCCTGCGGAAAATCAGGAGAAGGTTTTCCGTAAAAAGGAATGCCCAGGACAAGCCGGTCCAGGGGGAATCCTGCAGTAACGTGAGCCAGTACCGATTCATAACAGGAAAGATCACCGGTCAGGGATGAAGGATACAATCCGGAATGATGAAAGGGGGGGTATGCGATATCGTATGTCATGATGTTTACAAAATCCACGTATTCCACTATAGATCTAAAATCTATGAATTTTCCGCTTGCCGCGGATGCCAGCGTAAGTAGTTGTCCGTGATCAAGGTGTTTTCGGATATCACGCATTAAAAGGGTAAAATTCCGGGTGTCTTCAGGAGCAAATGAAATGCCCGGCCCCGGGTTTGTAGGGTATTCCCAGTCAATATCAATCCCGTCAAGGCCGAATTCATTGACAATCCGCCGGCAGTCTTTGGCAAAAGATTCCCGGTATTGCTCGTTTGCCGACATTTGGCTAAAACGCCCGCTTCCCCAGCCTCCTATGGAAAGCAAAACTTTCAGTGAGGGTTTCTTTTCTTTCAAAGCCACGATCTGACGGAGCCTTTCAGGGTTGTCCACCCGAATACCGTTGCAGGAATCATTAACGTGTCCGAAAGCATAATTAATGTGAGTGATGTGAGTCGGATCCGGTATGGCTTCTTTCCATGATGTGACATAAGCAGCCACTACTTTTTCCCTTACAGGGTTTTGTGGCGTTACCAACCATTTCAGGGCATTGCTTATCAGCAGATTTTGTGTGGGATCCGAAAAACTGTTCCCGTCATGTCCTACACCAATGTACACCATATTGTATTTTCTGTTTATCCATGCCACCGGAATGTCACCGCTTTTCACGGGTTGAGCAATTCCTGCCGGGAACGATTCAGCAGCCAGGCTTAGCAGAACGGATACATTTGGATTGTTACGGAGTCCGGGAGAAAAAACATGCCATTCATTGGCCGGGGCAATGAAATGACGGGGAATTCCCCGGCATACGGGATGCAAAGGATCTTCCGTATTGAGTTTTGCCGGCAGAGCGGGCAGAACGGATCTTTCACGGGAGACTCCTCCAATAAACTCCTCAAACCAGGGCCATCTCCCGGTTGTGTAACAGGCTGTACGGTGGAATCCCACCCACCGGCCTCCGTTTTCCATGTAATTTTGAAAAGCTTTTTGCTGGTGGTTATTCAACGGGATATGACTGAGCATCATGATCACACTTATGCTTTCCAGTTCTTGTTCGTTCATTCGTCCGGGATCCGCAGTATGTTCAAAGATCAGCTCCCCGTTGCCGTTAAAACCGGAAAAGAAAGAAACGACATTTTGTGCAAATTCTACATGTGAAGGATTCTCCCCGGGATCGTGAAAGGCCAGTACCTTTATGGGTGTATTTTGAGCCTGGAGTGTCAGCAGGGATGCCAGGCCTGTAACTAACAGGAATATTCTGCGTATGTTCATAATTGTAAACGTTTATTAACCAAAAGTACAAAAAAACAATGCATCTTTGCAGTGAAATCTCTAAGGTATG
Source organism: Bacteroidales bacterium (assembly GCA_041652255.1). Taxonomy (GTDB): domain Bacteria; phylum Bacteroidota; class Bacteroidia; order Bacteroidales; family UBA932; genus DMER64. The sequence continues at coordinate 25,801 of JBAZHT010000015.1, read as the reverse complement.
AATACTGTATTACAAATTCTCAATCTTGCAGGTTCATTAGGTCTTTTTCTTTACGGGATGACGCTCATGAGCGAATCCTTACAAAAGGTCGCGGGTGACGGATTACGCGGCTTTCTGGCTTCAATGACCTCAAATTCTTTTAAAAGAGTCCTTACCGGGATATTTATTACGGCAGTCATACAGTCTTCCAGTGCAACTACCGTAATGGTAGTGAGTTTTGTGAATGCCGGACTGTTATCCCTGGCGCAAGCCATAGGCGTTATCATGGGAGCCAATATTGGGACCACCGTTACGGCATGGATCGTATCCCTGCTGGGATTTAAAGCCGATATATCCATTCTGTCCATACCCCTGATAGCTCTGGGATTTATTTTAACAATGTCCAAACGGCAGAAAAGAAAGAATATGGGGGAAATGGTGATCGGGTTTGCACTGCTTTTCCTGGGATTGACATTCATGAAAGAATCCGTACCCGATCTGCGTTCAAATCCGGAAACTTTGGCTTTTTTGCAATCGCTGACCGACTGGGGATTCTGGTCTATATTGATCTTTGTCGGAATTGGTACAGTAATGACCATTGTTCTACAATCTTCAAGTGCTACAATGGCCCTGACCCTGGTTATGGTTAATTTCGGGTGGATCCCTTTTGAAATGGCCGCTGCACTGGTGCTGGGAGAAAACATAGGAACTACCATTACGGCCAATATAGCTGCTTCCGTGGGGAATGTTTCAGCCAAACGAGCGGCCCTGGCACATACTTTCTTTAACCTTTTCGGCGTTTTATGGGTCTTGATCTTATTCAGACCATTTTTAAAACTGGTAGGGACAATAATTACAGGACTGGGAGCTGCAGATCCTTTTATTCCCGTAGCGCAGGCAGCAGACCCCGAAGCTTCTTCGGTATCCATGCTTTATGCCGTATCCCTGCTTCATACCATGTTTAATGTAACCAATACTTTACTCCTGGTTGGATTTACTCCATTGTTGGTTAAAGTGGTGACTTACGTTATCAAAAATCCGAAGGAAGAAGAAAAATTCAGGCTCAAGTTTATCCAGGGAGGTTTGCTCAGTACTGCAGAATTGTCTTTGGATCAGGCAAAACAGGAGATTATTCATTACGGGGACATCATCATGAGGCAGTATTCATTTGTGCGCAGTGCCCTGACGCAGGCAAATGATGAAGAATTTGATGTCCTTTTCAAAAAGATATCCTATTACGAGGAAGTGACGGATAAAATTGAATTTGAAATAGCGGAATACATGAGCCAGATAGGAGAAGAAGAGATCAGCTCCGAATCCGGAAGACGGATACAGGCTATGTATAAGATCATCGGAGAAATGGAAAGTATGGGGGATTCGGCTTACAATTTGGCCCGCATCATGCAGCGAAAACGCCTCAACAATGTCGTTTTTGACGAACAGATGATCAAAAATGTGCTGAATATGTTTGACCTGATTGATAAGGCGTTTGCTGTAATGATAGAAAACCTGAAGGCCGGATATACAAAACTCAACAATATTGAAAATGCCTACGATGCCGAGAAAGACATCAACAAATACAGGGACATGCTCCGGGAAGGCAATTTGTTGAATCTCGGGAAAAGTCAGTACGATTACCTTACCGGTGTGTATTTTATGGACATTATTGCCGAATGTGAGCGGGTAGGGGATTATGTAATCAATGTTTCCGAGTCCATAATGGAGATAAAATCGTAATAAAATGTTAACGCTTAAAGTATTAAGAGAGAATCCGGATTTTGTTGCCGGGCGCCTTGCCGTCAGGAATATGGATGCCGCACCCGTGATAAAAAAGATAGTCGAACTGGACGTACGCAGGAGAGCGGCACAAACACAATCCGATGCACTTACAGCAGAGCAGAAAAAGATCGCAGCGGGTATAGGGAAGCTCATGCAGGAAGGCAAAAAGGCAGAGGTTGAAGAAATCAAAAAGCAAGCCGCACAGACAAAAGAAAAGATCAAAGAATTGAATCAGGAGCAGGAATCTTTGGAAAATGAACTGAACGACCTGTTGGTTACACTGCCCAATATTCCCTATAAACTTGTAGTCCCGGGTAAAGGAGAAGATGATAACGTCCTGGTAAGGGAAGGCGGAATGTTCCCCGAGCTTCCTGCCAATGCATTGCCTCATTGGGAATTGGCAAAAAAATACGATCTGATAGATTTTGACCTTGGAGTGAAATTGACCGGAGCCGGGTTCCCGGTATACAAAGGCAAAGGGGCCAGGTTGCAAATGAGTCTTATCCAGTTTTTTCTGGATCAGAATGCACGTGCCGGTTACAAAGAGATCATGCCTCCCGTTCTGGTTAATGAAGACTCCGGTTACGGGACGGGGCAATTGCCCGATAAAAGCGATCAGATGTACCATGCCGGGCTGGACAATTATTACCTGATTCCTACGGCAGAGGTGCCATTAACCAACATATACAGGGACACGATCCTGGATAAGGAAGACCTGCCCGTTAAAATGACCGCTTATACACCGTGTTTCAGGCGGGAAGCCGGATCGTACGGGAAAGATGTCAGGGGGCTGAACCGCCTGCACCAGTTTGATAAAGTTGAGATCGTTCAACTGACCCATCCTGAAAATTCCTATTCTGTTCTGGATCAGATGGTTAAACATGTTGAGCGTCTGGTACAGCTTTTAAAATTGCCATACCGCATCTTGCGATTATGCGGAGGTGATTTGAGTTTTACCTCAGCCATGACCTATGATTTTGAGGTATATTCGGCAGCTCAGAAACGCTGGCTGGAAGTCAGCTCGGTCTCCAATTTTGAGACTTTTCAGTCCAACCGGCTGAAAGCCCGTTTCAGGGGAGAAGACGGCAAGATCAACCTGGTACATACGCTAAACGGCAGTGCATTGGCTCTGCCCCGAATAGTTGCCGCTTTGCTGGAAAACAATCAAACTCCGGATGGCATTGATATGCCGGATGCTTTGCACAAATACCTGCATTTTTCCAGGATTTAGTTTTGAATAAGGAACGTATCATATTGGGAATAGATCCCGGAACACGAATCATGGGATACGGGGTTATCCGCAAAAAGGGATCGAAAATTGAAACGATGGCCATGGGTGTCGTGAAGATGACAGCCATCAAAGATCCGTACAGGAGGATGAGCCATATCCTGGAAAAAATGTACGAATTACTGGATTGTTACCATCCCGACTGTATGGCTATTGAATCCCCTTTTTATAGTAAAAACGTACAGTCTATGCTAAAACTGGGCAGGGCCCAGGGGGTAGCTATTGCCGCCGCATTATCACGGAATGTCCCGGTATGTGAATATGCTCCCAGGAAGATCAAAATGGCAGTAACGGGAAAAGGTGCTGCCTCCAAGGAACAGGTGGCCGGAATGTTAAGAAGGATCATGGATATTGGAACGGAATCCGGGCCACTGGATGCTACCGATGCTCTGGCCGTTGCCGTTTGCCATGCCAACCAGATGGAATTGCCCGGAAAACCAGCCTCGGCAGGATCCTGGGAAGCCTATGTTTCTAAGAATCCTCAGAGAATTGTACGGAAATAGCGTATTTGCGCCATTTATTCAGAACTTTTTCAAAATCTTCAGGCAGCGGTGCCCGAAAATGCAATTTTTCACGGGAGCGGGGATGAACAAATCCCAGGGTCATGGCATGAAGTGCCTGGCGGGGCATTATCTCAAAACAGTTGTCAATAAACTGTTTGTATTTTGTAAACCGGGTTCCTTTACGGATGCGGTCTCCCCCGTAGCGGGCGTCACCGAAAAGCGGGTGACCTGTATGTTCCATGTGTACACGTATCTGGTGCGTTCTTCCTGTTTCAAGCCGGCATTCAATCAGGGTGACGTAGCCGAAACGTTCCAGTACACGGTAATGTGTAACGGCATGTTTGCCCGTTTTGCCTTCAGCGCATACGCTAAAACGAAGTCTGTCTGAAGGATGCCGGGCAATATCTCCCGTGATGGTCCCTTCTTCATTTTCCATATCGCCCCATACGAGGGCATGATATATCCGGTCTACGGTATGGTCGAAAAATTGACGGGCCAGACGGAACTGTGCTTCTTCTGATTTTGCCACGACCAGCAAACCGGATGTGTCTTTATCGATTCTGTGGACAAGTACACCCATGCGGGAATCATCCGTGTTGACGGTTCCCCTTTCCCCGAAATGCCATGCGAGGGCATTTAATAAAGTCCCGTCGTAATTCCCGTGTCCCGGATGTACCGTTAACCCGGCAGGTTTGTTGATCACCAGAATATCCGGGTCTTCAAATACGATGTCTAAAGGAATGTCTTCAGCTATGAGTTTGAATTCCCTCTTTTCAAAGGGAAGCATGATGCGGATATCGTCCAGCGGCCGGACTTTGTAATTGTTTTTTACGGGCGTTCCGTTTACCAGAATGTATTGTGATTCAGCAGCCAGCTGAATACGGTTCCTGGAAGTAGCTTCCAGCTTGGATGCGAGAAATTTATCGATTCGTAAAGGCGACTGCCCTTTGTCGACTGTTATATGAAAATGTTCAAATAGTTCCTGCTCATCTATCATTTACAGGCTGTCTTCTATGGGGGTCAGTTCTTCCGGTTTGAGCAATTCGGGATCTGTGGTAAGGGTGAGATGTACAGATGTTCCCAAAGGCCATTCAGGTTGTTGTGAATATACGGGAGATTGCATGTATACCCTGGCAGCCAGAGTGTCTGCAGCGGTCATGACCGTCTGGTCGTAACGTATCCTGCCCACATTTAGAGAATGGTCGCTCAGAATATCCAATGCTGTCTCAAGACTTTTTCCCTTTAGCATGGGGACGTATGCCAGTTCGTGATCCGGAGACAATCCCAGTTCCAGATCTATGGAGCTGTAAATATCAACGGAAGAGCCAGGTGCAATAGGCTCGTCCATGTAAAGCTGTTCCAGAACGTTGTTGGTGGCGATATCGGGAACATAGATCAACCGGCCGAGTTTCAGCCCGCTGGATGCCAGTTCCGCTTTGGCCTGCCTGAGAGAGAATCCCACCAGTGAAGGCATATTCACCTGCCTGGGAAGCACGGAATTCACGGTAAGTTCTACCCTGCGGTTTTTCTTTACATGTTGCCCGGCCGGAGGAACTTGTCTGAATATCACTCCTTTAGGCAATTTGGGCATATAAAGTGAATCGGTTACTTCCAGACGCAGATCCATGGAAGAAACAACTTCCCGGGCTTCATCCGGAGTTAATCCGGTAAGGTCGGGAAGTATAAATCCTTTGCCGTGACGTGTGAAGAAATGTAAAAAAGTATAAGTGCTTAATAAAAGCCCGGAAAGGCAAATAAAAATCCACAGCAAATTCCTGAGGATAGGCTTCCTTATGGTTTTTTTGCCGGACACTTTTTAAAAACGATCTTCGTCGGATACGGTTAATTTTTTGCGTCCGCGCCTGCGGCGGGCGGCCAAAACGCGACGTCCGTTGGGAGTAGACATACGCTCACGAAATCCGTGTTTGTTACGGCGTTTACGCTGAGAGGGTTGAAATGTCCTTTTCATATATTTCTGCTACTTTAACTACTTTTCAATAGGGGAGCGCAAAGGTACGAAGTTTGTTTGATTTCGCAAATTTTTTTCGTATCAAAGAATTCGTCATTAAGTCCGGGAAACGTGTTTTTCAAATCCGTTATAGAAAAACAGGATACGGGAATACCCAGCGTACCGGAGGCTTCATTTATTTCCCGGGTGAGATCTCCCCCTTTGAGAAACAGGATCCTCCCGCCTTTTTTTAGTTTACGATGAGCCCAGGGAATGAATTGTAAAAGACTAGCCACAGCCCTTGAAACAATTACATTATAGGTCCGGTCGGGCAAGGATTCCATACGTGAAACAACCGGGGTTACGTTGGTTAAACCCAGTTGCGAAGTGATCCCGGAGACGACTTTGATCTTTTTGGCTATAGAATCGCATAATACAAAGTGGGTTGAGGGATGTAATACAGCTAGGGGAATTCCGGGAAATCCACCTCCTGTTCCGGCATCCAGGACGGTGATATTTTTTTGGAATGGATTGTTTTCAAGTGCCTTTGAAAGAGACAGGGAATGGAGTACATGCCTAAGGTACAAATGTTCCATATCTTTCCGACTGATCACATTGATCTTTTGATTCCAACCGGAATACAGTTCACCCAGTCGTGTGAAACGAATTTTGGCTGTGTCATCCAAATCCGGAAAATACCTGAAGATGAGTTTTTCATCCATAATCAATCTACACTTTCCTGTTCTATGATCTGTGCCAGCATCACTTTTGCGCGGTGGATCCTGGTTTTGACCGTTCCAAGCGGAACGTTCAATGTGTCGGCGATTTCTTCGTAAGCGTAATGCTGCATATAACGCAAACGGATCACTTCTGCATAATCCGGTTTGAGACGTGCTATTACCGATTCAATGGCTTGTTTCTGTTGCTCGGCTATCATCACTTCTTCCGGGTTAATGTCTTCGGTTTCACGGGCTTCTTCCAGTGATACAAAAAATTGTTTGTTTTTTCTGAAATGATCAATGCAGAGGTTTTGTACAATACTGTACAGCCATGTGGAAAAAGCGTATTTGGGATTGTAATGTTTCAGGTTCCTGAAAGCTTTGTCAAAACTCATCAGCACCAGGTCCTCCGATTCAGATGAGTTAACAATAAGCTTGTTGATAAAAGACTGTACACGGTCTTTATGCCTGACAAGCAGACGTGTGTAGGCTTCCTGCCTGTTTTCCAAAGCCAGTCTGACAAGTTCCCGGTCATCCATTTGATCCAGTGATACGCTCATGCTATGAGGATTTGATACTTTTTATCAGGAACACAATTAAAAAATAAACATGTACGATGGGAGAGATCATATCCCACAAAGGAGATGCCAAAGCAAGCCTTTTTTCGCCGAAATGTATACGAAATCCTATATGGTGAACCCATACCGTTATCCATCTGAAAAGCAACATCCCTCCCAAAATACTTAAGGTTAAAAGGTCTTCTGTTCTTCTGAAAAAGAAAAAAGTCAGGAACAGGATTGCATAAAAAGCGGTCGTAAGCATTTTTTCCACTGAAAGCAATACATAGGGCCACGCTTTTGTAAGCCGGATAGTAGACAATCCGGATGTCCTGATCATGTGGTATTCCCGCATTCCCATGTGCCGGTTCATATATACGGTCCCTGCCGGATTGACACAGGCTGTTGCTTTGGTTTGTTTCAATACGTGAGAAACAATGGCCTGTTCGCATTGATTGCAGCCGGTAGTTTTCATATTCAGTTTTTCTCCGGTTAAAAACCCATCTGCAGGAAACAGCTTGTTGTTTCCGTCACATGTATAGCCCATATTCAGGGCGGCAGACCCCATTGCGTGAAGCTGTTGTTCCATAAGGTCGTAACGGATCAGCATATTGCTGCCTTTGAAGGATGTATATCCCAGAACAGTCGTTTTTTCGTTTTCCCGGGTTGCCTGTACCAGAGAGGCAAGCCATTTTTTGGAATCCGGAAAACAGTCAGGCCTGAAAAACACGACAGACGGATACCTGGCGGCCCTTATCCCTATTCCCAGCGCCATAAGATTGTCCTGTCCGAATTTGGAGTTTGCCGTCAGGGTCCTTATGGTAAGATTTTTATTGAAATGTTCCATAGAAGCCAGGAGCACGTCTGTATTGTCTTGAGAATTTTTATCTACCACAACCAATTCAAAGGGTTCGTATTCTTGTTCCAGCAAGGCAGGCAGCAAATTCACCAGATTTTCGTATTCGTTCCTGACACACAGGATTATGGAAACGCCGGGAGCAATGCCTTTCCCGCTTAGCCGGTTTGCTTTTTTTGAAAAGGCAGGCCTGTAATATTGCAGGAACAGAAGGACTGTTACAGTGAAAAGAAGAATGAGAGAAACAGTAATCCAATCCATTAATACCATACTAATGTGCCTCCAACCAGTTAGCTCCGAACCCTAATCCTACAGATAAGGGTACGCTCAGCGTTACCGCATGTTCCATTACGTTACGAACCAGCTCTTCCATTTCTTTCTTTTCGCTAATATGGACATCGAACAGCAATTCGTCATGAACCTGCAGGATCATTTTGCTTTTCATTTTTTTATCCGTCATTTCATGGTGCACCAATACCATCGCCTTTTTAATGATGTCGGCAGCCGTTCCCTGAATGGGAGCGTTAATGGCATTGCGTTCTGCCAAACCCCGCAGCAATGCATTGGATGCATTTATATCCGGGGCATAACGTCTGCGGTGAAAAAGTGTTTCCACGTATCCTTTTTCCTTTGCCATTGATATGGTATTGTTGAGGTATTCCCTTACTTTGGGATAATGTTCAAAGTATCCGTCAATGAGTTCTTTGGCTTCAGATCGGGGTATTTGCAAACGACTGGCAAGGCCAAACGGAGAGATGCCGTATATGATCCCGAAATTGGCTGTTTTTGCCTTGTTACGTTGTTCGGGAGATACTTCTTCTTTGGAGCAGTGAAAGATCTTGGCAGCCGTGGCCGTATGGATATCGGCTCCCGCATTAAAGGCTGCTATGAAATCTTCGTCCCCGCTCATATGAGCCATAATACGCAACTCTATCTGGGAATAATCGGCAGACATCAACACGTAGTCTTCATTTCTGGGAATGAAAAATTTCCTGATCTCCCGTCCTCTTTCTTCCCTGACAGGAATGTTTTGAAGGTTGGGTTTCTGTGAACTCAGTCTTCCGGTAGCGGTTACCGTTTGATTGAATGTGGTGTGAATACGTCCTGTTTTGGGATCTATCAGGGTGGGCAGGCTTTCAATATAAGATGACAATAGTTTTTTTAAAGATCTGTATTCCAGGATCAGGGGCACAATTGGATGACGTTCTGCCAAAGCACTGAGTGTTTCTTCGTCTGTGGAATATTGTTTTTTCCCTTTCCGGGACCGGTCATCGATCTTCAGCCTGTCATATAGCACAATCCCCAGTTGTTTTGGTGAAGACACATTCAGTGTGGGTTCATTGGCGTAATTCCTGACCTTTTTTTCAATTTCCAGGGATGTGGCAGTAAGTTCCCGGCCGTATTCTTCCAGCGAACCGATGTCCACATTGACTCCCTGATATTCCATTTGCGCAAGCACTTCCATCAAAGGCATTTCAAGGTCAGTGTAAAGCGTAGCTGTTCCTTCCTTATTCAGTATGTCCTGAAGCGGTTTTTTTAGATGGAAAGCAATAAAGGCCTCGTTTAACAGTTTTTTTATGGCGGTATCTGTTTCTGTTTGGGTTTGGAACAAGTCCTGATTTTTTGTCTCGGTTTCATCCGGAAACAAATTCAGGTACTGTATGGCCAGATCTGAAGGACGGTGGTTTCTTTCCGGGTTGACCAGATAATGCATCAGCCCCGGATCCCATAACATACCGGCCATGCCTTTTTGTTGATCCTTCAATGCCAGCAGCAGGTCTTTCATACCGAATCCGCATTTTTCAATTTTACGGTCAGCTAGCAGGGGAAGGATCCGGTCTGCAGGAACCAGATAGTTTTTTTCTCCCGTAAATACAGCCGCTACGGACGTATTCCATGATATGCCTACCTGGCCCTTAAGGGATGCCTCTTTCAGCAGACTCTCTGTTTGCTCACTGTTTTTCACTTCTTCAAAAGAAACGGGCGGTTTTAATTCACGAGAAGGTTCGGGAGGAACTTCCGTTTTATCTTCAAAACAGCAAAACAAATCTTCCAGCCTGGGAATAAGCCTTACCAGGGAATGAAATTCATATTCTCTGAGCAATTCTTTCAGTCGGGCAAGTTCGGGAGCACGGACCCTGAATGATTCTTCATTCCAGGGAATATCCAGCCCGGTCCTTATGGTTACCAGGTCTTTTGAAAGTTTCAGCATTTCCGTGGAATGCGTGATCTTTTCCTGCAATTTGACGGGCAACTCGGCAATATGCTCCAGAATGTTCTCAACCGTTCCGTAGAGCGATACCAGGTTTTTGGCACCGACTTCGCCTATGCCACGCACTCCCGGGATGTTGTCAGAAGCATCTCCCCATATTGCCAGGATATCGGTTACCTGAGCAGGATCATTGATATTGTATTTGGCACAGATCTCTTTTTCTCCCAGAATATCCCAGCCGTCTCCCCGCGAACGGGGCCGGAACATCCGGATATTTTTGGAAACCAGTTGCCCGTAGTCCTTGTCGGGAGTCACCATGAACACCTGGAATCCTTCTTTCTCGGCACGTTTGGAAAGCGTCCCTATGACGTCATCGGCCTCGGCATTCTGTATGGTGATGACAGGGATGCGGCACGATTCCAGGAATTCGTGTATGACGGGCAGTGATTCCTTGATCACCGGAGGGGTTTCGGGCCGGTTGGCTTTGTATTCCGGATATGCCCGGTGACGAAAATTTTTGCCTCCGGGATCAAATGCCACAAAAAGATGGGATGGTTTTTCCTTTAAAATAATATCGAAAAGGGAACGGCAAAAGCCGTAAATTGCCGAGGTGTCGACCCCCTTTGTATTTAGCATGGGCCGGTTAATAAAGGCAAAGTACGCCCGGTAAACCAGGGCGTGCCCGTCTATCATGAATATTCGTTTCATTTCACCCATTCGGAAAATGATGTGGGGGTTTCATACAACCTTACGCTGTGCAACCGGTTGGGCGGGGTTATGACCGGATCCAGTATGCCTGCTATGTATAGGGTCAATTGTTCACAGGTAGGTTGAAAATCAAAAACAAGGACGTTATCGTATGCTTTAGACAGCTCCTGCGAAAGAGGAGCATCTTTTCTGAGCATCAGAGAATGATCCAGGGGTTCCAGTACGTATTCGGATACTATTTTTTTCAGGTCATTGAAGTCCATGATCATGCCTGATTTGGGATCACCCGGTTTGTGGGAGGGTTCTCCCGTTATGGTTACCATCAGTTTGTAGGAATGTCCATGTATCTGGCGGCATTTGCCATCGTAATGGGTCAGTGCGTGTGCGCCTTCAAAACGAAATTCCCGGGTGATTTGCAATTGTGACATAAATCGCGTTTATTCGCACAAATGTAGTATATTTCTTTGAGTAACCCTTGTGGCTTATAATTTAACTTTATATTGACGTTCCTGCTATATATTTATCATATATTTTGCTTTATTGATTAAACTTTTTTAGTTTTGCCCCCGTAAAAGATATTAAAATTATGCAAGACGAATCTTTAAATTCCATTATTTCTGATAACGCCAAAAATATGAGGCGTTCTGCCATTCGGGATCTTTTGAAAATGGCTACACGTCCGGATGTTATTTCTTTTGGAGGCGGCTTTCCGGACATTACAGCCTTTCCGGTTGATCAGTTGAAGGAAGTAGTTATGGAAGTCCTGGAAGAAAATGCCCTGCAGGCATTGCAATACGGTGAGACTTTGGGCGTGAAGGAATTGCGGGAAGTACTGGCTCAGCGTTACCGCGATCAGGGAATTGATGTTACTTATGAAAATTTCATCATTACTACCTCTTCTCAGCAGGCAATAGATATGCTTAGCCAGTTGTTTATTAATCCCGGAGATACGCTGGTCTGCGGATTACCTTCCTACCTGGGGGCTTTACAGGCTTTTTATGCACACAGGGCCAATCCGGTGGGAATTCCCAAAGATGAAGAATTGCATTCCGTTGTCAATGCGTTGGTAACCGCCGGAAAGAAGCCTAAATTCATTTACGCCATCCCCGATTTTCAGAATCCCTCCGGAGTAACTATGGATATGGAGCAACGTTACAATGTGCTGGAAGTCGCGCGGGAATTTGATCTGCTGGTTGTGGAAGACAGTCCTTACAGGGAGATCCGCTTCAGTGGAGAACCCATGCCTTTGATCTATTCACTGGATAAAGATGAACGAACGATCTTGCTGGGAACTTTCTCAAAAACCTTTGTTCCCGGGTTCCGCCTGGGATGGATTATGGCTCCGGTTAATATCATAGAACGGCTGGAGATTGTCAAACAATCCGTGGACCTGTGCGCCCCGGTGTTCAATCAGTTTATAGCTGCCCGTTTTATGAAGAAAGGGTATTACGATAAGAATATTGAGCGGATTAAGATCAATTACCATAATAAACGCGACAGCATGATAGCCGCTTTTGAAAAATATATGCCCAAGGGGGTAACCTGGACCAATCCGGAAGGAGGTCTTTTCCTCTTTGTTACCCTGCCTGAAGGGTATGATTCCACGGATCTCTTTAAGATCGCGATTAAAGAAAATGTAGCCTTTGTAATAGGAGAAGCCTTCCACTGTGACGGATCCGGGAAAAACACGTTGCGGATCAACTTCTCTTATATGGAAGAATCACGTGCCGAGGAGGGGATCCGTCGTCTGGCCGGTGCCATTGGCAGAATGATGGAGGAAAAAAAGGTCAGAAGTCAATAATCAGTTCTTTCAATGAGCGTTTGGGTACATGATGTATCCCATCCGCATCTCTCCAATATTTGATGTTTTCCCCGGCCGGGAGGTCGGGGTTTGTTGTTGTTAGTATAAGCGGTCTATGATCCCCTGATCTTTCATTTCAAAGGGAGTCCCGCAAAATATTTTTTTGTCGGGAGTCATGATCCAGAACAGATCACAATGCTGCATTGCCAGGGAGAGGTCATGGGTGGAAAACAGGATGCCTTTAGTCTCTTCAACGGCTATCTTTTTGAGTAGCAGTATGGTGGATCGTTTGTTGGCAATATCCAGGAAAGCCGTAGGTTCGTCCAGCAGTATCAGCAGAGTGTCCTGTACCAGGGCGCGGGCAATGGCCACACGGTGGAATTCCCCGTCAGACAGATCGGCACTGTTTCTTCCGGCCAGGTGTGCTATACCTGTCTTTTCGAGTACCCCGGTAATGATCCGTTTTCCCTGGGGGTTTTCCAGACCCAGCCAGTTCGTATACCTGTACCTCCCTGTGCTCACGGTATCTTCAACCGAGAAATTGGTTGCCCTCCAGGGTTGTGCAGGAACAAAAGCACAGAGGTCCCGGTCATGGGGCAGACCCCGTGGGACAACCGAACCTTTAAGAGGGGGCAGCAATCCGGCTATTGTTTTTAATAAGGTGGATTTTCCAATTCCGTTTGGTCCTAATATACCGGTTATTTTTCCGCAATGCAGTTGCAGGGTGATGTCTTCAAAAAGGGCTTGTTTTTTTGAGTATCCTATGGATAAAGCGGTTATGTCCAGGCAGGGTGTCATAATTTTACGGCTCTGTTTTTGAAGATCACATAAATGATCACGGGAATTCCCATGAGGGCGGCTACGGTATTGACGGGTAAAACGCTTTGTGAACCGGGCATCTGGGAAATGATATCGGCCAGGATCATCATGCCGGCTCCCAGTATGGCAGATGCGGGGATCAACACGCGGTGGTTGGCGTTGTTGAAAAGCATGCGTGCTATATGGGGAACGGCTATGCCAATAAAACCGATGGGACCGCAAAATGCGGTAACGCTTCCTGCAAGCAGGGTGGTAGCCAGAAAAATACGATTCCTGACACGCGTAACATTGATCCCCAGGCTTTTTGCGTATTGTTCTCCCATGAGCAATACATTCAGGTCTTTAATGTTGATAAAAGAAATCCCCAACCCGGTAAGACAAAGCAGGGCCATGATAGCCAGACGGTTTCCCGTTACGTTCCCGAAACTGCCCATGGTCCACAGTACGTATGTCTTGAGTGCCGTTGCTTCTGAAAAATACTGGATCAATCCGATCAATGCCGAGCCTGCAGATCCGATCATGATGCCCAGAATCAACAGGGTCATATTACTTTTCAGTCTTTTTGAAGCTGCCACTATGATCAGCATGACGGCCAGGGCTCCTATCCAGGCAGAAGCAGCAGTTCCCAGATTTGTAAGCCAGGAAGGCGTATTCCCAAAGCCCAGCCAGGAAGAGCCCATTACAAAGAAAGCCACGCCAAGTCCTGCTCCTGAACTGATTCCCAGAACATACGGATCTGCCAGCGGGTTCCTGAACAGGGTTTGCATTTGTGCTCCGCATACAGCAAGAGACATACCGGCCAGAAGGGCTGTGATCATTTTGGGGATCCTGAAATTCCAGATTATTTTATATACATAATCCGAAGCATCATTTCCCATCATAGCATTCAGGACATCCGGGAAAGAAAGGTGTACCGATCCCAAAAAAAGATCGCCGGCTATGAGTAGAATAAGGACAACAGGGATCCACAGTTTTTTCATCAACACAAAGATAAACGAAAAACGGTTGGAACTAAAAAACAGTTATCTTTGCGGGGTTCTAACCCAAATACATTCAATTTTGAAAAGGTCTTTTTTATCCGTTTTCTCTTTTTTGTTTTGTTACGTATTGTTTGCCCAGGGGGCGGACCGAGAAATGCCCACGGCACTTGATACGTTAGCCACAGAAGACAAATTCACCAGGATCATATTACTGGAAGATTTTACCTGGAAATACCTGGACCTGGGAAAACCGGTCTTTGATGAAACGGAAATATACACCGGATGGGATACATCATCCATTCATGCTTTCAAAGAACTTAAACTGGAAGAATTTCCCGATGAGATCACCCTGGTCCTGGCCGATTCCCTACAGGGATTCTGTTGCCCGTTTACAGAGAAAGTCCGTTCCCGTTATGCATTCAGAAGAACACGTGAACACAGGGGCACGGACATTGCTTTGGATACAGGAGATTCAATCCGGGTTGCGTTTAACGGGGTAGTACGGGTCATGGAAACTTCGCGAAATACGGGCGGATACGGAAACCTTTTGGTCGTAAGGCATCCCGGTGGTCTGGAGACGTATTACGGGCATTTGTCCAGGTTCCTTGTCAAACCGGGCGAGATAGTTAAAGCGGGAGAAGTGATTGGCCTGGGAGGGAGTACAGGCAGAAGCACAGGCGCCCATCTTCATTTTGAGACACGGTATAAAGGAAAAGCCTTTGACCCGGAACGGATCATAGATTTTGAAAACGGATCACTCAGGGATTCCGTATTAGTACTTAAAAAGCATTATTTCAGCATATATTCCCATTACGGCCAGACGGATGATGAATCGCTGGCTGCTTCACAGAGAATTCTTCACACCATAAGATCGGGTGATACTTTAGGGGCATTGGCTATGAAATACGGTACAACAGTAAGGCAGATCTGTGCGTGGAACAATATATCTTCCAAGACTGTTTTGCGTATTGGAAGAAGGCTGATCGTCAGGTGAGGACAGGGTTATTCTGGTGTTGTAAAATAATGATAAACAGCTTTATGCAACCATTCTGAGGCTTGTTCCAATGAAGCTCCGGGCGGTGTAACTGAAATACATTTATCAAAGATATCGCGCAACAACTTATCAGATCCCGGTGTCACCATCCCGCAAAAAGAAAGGATTGTTTTGTTGTATTTTTTAGCCAGGCGGGCGATCCCGGCAGGTGCTTTTCCCAACAGTGTCTGAGCATCCATGGTCCCCTCGCCCGTAATAACAAGGTCTGCATTTCTGATCTCTTTTTCCAGCCCTATGGCATCCATGATCATACCGGCTCCTGATTCCAGACGGCCGTTCAGGAATTGCAGGAAGGCATAACCCAAACCTCCGGCAGCCCCGGCTCCGGGTACATCCTTGTTTTCAGGAGACCCCGTAACTTTGGGATATTTTTTTGCAGCTACACCGGAAAAATGACATAATCCCTTATCCAGAAAAACAACATCTTTGGGTGAGGCTCCTTTTTGCGGGCCGAATATAGATGCCGCCCCCTGAGGACCGCATAGCGGATTGGTTACATCACAGGCTATGCGGAAGGTACATTCATCCAGTAAAGGATGTTTGCCACGGTCACTGATGGAAGCAATGCGCTCCAGATCTTTTCCGCAAATACCTGCTTCACTGCCCTGAGAATCCAAAAATTCAAAGCCCAAAGCGCTAAGCATGCCAATACCACCGTCGTTGGTTGCACTGCCACCGATCCCGATCAAAAAAGTCCGGCATCCTTTTGAAAGAGCGTGCAGAATCAGTTCTCCGACTCCGTATGTTGTTGTGTATAAAGGATTTCTATCGCTTTCAGGAATAAGCCACAATCCGGCGGCAGCGGCCATCTCTATGACAGCAGTCGGAGCTTTTCCGGATCCGGGAATGATACCGTATATGGCTTCGACCTGCGCTTTGAGAGGACCCCTGACCTTTACGGTCCTGTAAACACCGCCCATCCCCTGGATCAATGCAGTAACGGTTCCTTCGCCCCCGTCGGCCAGGGGCAGTACCTGTGTTTCCGGGATTTCCCGTGACTTGTACCTGTAGGCTTTTTCAATACCTCTTTGTACGGCATGTCCCGCCTCCCACGAGGTCAGACTCCCCTTAAAGGAATCCATGGCAATAACGATTTTCATAACAGACGGTATTCGACAACACTCTGAATGATCTCTGTCAGGGCATAAATAAGGAAAAAGATACCTGTAAACATGGTGAGAGTTACAGCTGTGTTAAAAGGATTCACCAGGATCACAACAGCCAGAATGAATACAAGTACAGGGTTCAGGTAAATGAACCAGGGAAGAGAGGATGTACTGACCTTCCGGAAATGAAAAATATTAGTAAACTGCAAAATACCTGAAAGCAGCAGGATCAGACCGGCTATGAACATGGTCAGACCGGTGAAAAATTTGGGAAAGGACAACAGCAGTAATGAGAATATCAGAAACACGAAAGACGATAAATAGAGCATGCGCTGCAATCCTTTGTCTCCTGTTTCGTTTTTCCAGGCAAAGTAAAGGGAAAAGAGGCCTCCGATAAGCATAAAGGCAGCCATTATCCTGACCAGGGTGAGTACGCTGCCTTCCGGGTTAATGAGCAGGAATATCCCCAGTACAATGCCCAGAATACTTCTTAAGATACCGTAGCGAATATTTGATATACCTTTCATGACTTTTGGAATGTTAATCGTATAAAGATAATAATTTTTTTACATTTGCGGCTTACCGGAATTTTTATGGCAGCATTTCTTCAGGCGGAAAATCTTTCAAAAACATACGGGGACAAAGTCTTGTTCCGGGACATTTCATTTCATATAAACCGGGGAGACAAAGTAGCCCTGGTGGCTTCCAACGGAAGCGGGAAATCTTCATTGTTACAGGTCCTGGCAGGCGGAAAATCTCCGGAAGGAGAGGGAAGCATCAAATATATGAAAGAAGTCCGTGTGGGTTACCTGGAACAGGATCCTGTATTGGATCCCCTTCTGACGATCATGGAGCAGGTACGGGTGGCCAACCAAAGGGTCTGGCAGGCCGTTAAGGCTTACAACAGGGCAGCGTCCGGAAAGGATAGGAAAAAACTGGAACAGGCCATTAACGATATGGACCGGCTGGACGGGTGGAATTATGACAATAAGGTTACCCGTATATTGACCCGGCTGGGTCTTGCGTTCCCTGATCAACAAATTGGTTCTTTATCCGGTGGCGAACGAAAAAAAGTGGCTTTGGCAGGATTACTTGTTCAGGAAGCTGATTTTCTGATTATGGATGAACCTACCAACCATTTGGATATTGAGATCATAGAATACCTGGAAGAATACCTGGCAGCTTCTTCCAAAACCATCCTGATGGTCACACACGACAGGTATTTCCTGGACCGCGTGTGTGATCACATTTTTGAATTGGACAACGGCCGGTTGTATACCTACAAAGGCAATTACAGCTATTTTCTGGAAAAAAGGGAGGAGCGCATGTCAAACATGGCGGCCGAAAACGATAAATCCAGGAATCTTTACAGAAGGGAATTGCAATGGATACGGAGTACTCCGTGTGCGAGAACCGGCAAATCAAGATCCCGCATTGAAAGTTTCAAAGAGCTGAAAACTAAAGCAGAGGTTCGTCAGGATACAAAAAAAATGACGATTGATCCGGGCATTGCCCGTCTGGGAGGGAAGGTAATACATTGCAAAACGCTATCTTTCAGCTACGGAGAAAAATGGATTGTGAAGGATTTTACTTACAATTTTTCACGCTACGAAAAGGTCGGGATCATTGGCGGGAACGGGGCAGGGAAGAGTACTTTTCTGAAATTGATCACAGGGGAGATGACTCCCGGTGCCGGGACACTCCAGACAGGGGAAACGGTCCGATTCGGCTTTTATCGCCAGGAAGGAATAGCATTTGATCCGCAGGATACAGTCTTTGATGTGGTGCACAATATTGCCGAGACCGTTCTTATGGCAGACGGGAACCGGGTGACGTTGAACACTTTTCTGAACCGGTTTCTTTTTCCGCCTTCCACACATCAGATAAAGATGGAAAAATTGAGCGGGGGAGAAAAAAGACGTTTATACCTGCTTACGATACTCATGAAAAACCCGAACTTCCTGATCCTGGACGAGCCTACCAACGACCTGGACATTCTTACATTGAACGTGTTGGAAGAATACCTGGAGCATTTTAAGGGTTGTTTGCTGATCGTTTCCCACGACAGGTATTTTTTAGATAAACTGGCAGATCACCTTTTTGTTTTTGAAGGAGACGGAATCATTAGGGATTATCCGGGCAAAAGCAGCGAGTATTACAAGACGGTGAAATTTGAAAACGCTCCGGTTCCGGAAAAAAAGGAGCGGGGAGGCGAAAGATCCGCTGCACCTAAAAAACAGACTTACCGGCAAAAGAAACGCATGGAAGCACTGGAAGAGTGTATCCAGGAATTGGACCGCGAAAAGACGGACCTGGAAAAAAGCCTTTCCGATCCCGGCAGGCCTCTGGAAGAGATCACAAAAGCCTCGGTTCGACTGGGAGAAATACTTCACAAACAGGAACAGAACTGGGAAGAATTATTGGGTCTGGAAGATCAATCGGATCTGTAATTGTCCAGGAATTCCGGATAGATCTTCATATTTTCGTTTGTGGCTCCGTTTTGGTCAAACAATCCTCCCCAGCGAGGTGAAGTGGCTTCCCAGATGAAAGTCCCCAATCCCATATTCCCGGGAATGTCACGCACTATTTCGTTGACTTCCCGGCGGTGTTCCTGGTACTCAACTACAATTACGGGTTTTTTGTACCGGGTTGCCAGATCATTCAGGTTCCGGCTCAGGTCATCAAGCGTCCCGTGCCACCTGGGATAATAGGATTGTCCTATTACATCAAATACCACGTCCCGGCTGAGTATTTTATCAAAGAAATATACAGATTCTTCATTCTGCCCGCCACAGGCAATATGTACCATTACCGGTATAGACGGGTCTGCAGCACGGACACCGGCCGAAGCGCAACGCAACAATACGCCAAAGGACATGTAGGAATCATCAATTTTTCCCTGAGGCCATAGCATCCCGTGGTTGATCTCATTCCCGACCTGTACCATATGGGGGCGGACCCCTTCTTCAATGAAACGGTTAATTACTTCGTTTGTATAGCGATAGACCTGACCTTCCAGTCCCGATCCGTGATATTTTTCCCAGGCAGCAGGGGTGTATTGTTTGCCCGGATCGGCCCAGTTGTCGCTGTAATGAAAGTTCAGCAGGAGTTTCAAACCTGCATTTTTAATGCGTTTGGCCATTTCCAGCGTTTTTTCCAGTCCGCAATAGCCTTCCGGTGAATACCCGTTTTCCACAGTCGGATCTGTGAACAAACGCAGGCGTATCCAGTTGAATCCGTTGTCTTTGAGTATTTCAAGAACGTCTTTTTGTTCTCCTTTGTCACTGAAGGCGGTGCCCCTGTCTTCCTGCTGCTGTACCCATGAAATATCCGCTCCCACGACCGGTCTTTCAACGTTCAAGGCCCGTGTTACCCCGGGAAGGGTTTGCGGGCGGGTGTGCGTGTAAGACTCGGCAAGGTCCCTGTATATGTTCAGGATCCGGGCCGAGGCCTTCCCTTCGGGAAAAAGAACCCACGCAGGCTCCCAGGCCATGGTCCCGTATCCGAGTCCGCCGGGGATGGAGCGTACGATGTCGTTGATGCGTTTGATGTTTTGGGCGTTTGCTCCGTATTCACAAACACAGATGGGTTTTTGATACCTTTCTGCCAGATCGTAGAGATTGGTCTGCAGGTCTTCGTAAGTACCGTGCCATTGTTCGTAATAGGAAAGTCCTATGATGTCGTATCCGGCATTGTACTTGTCCATGTAGTCCAGGAATCGGCGGCACAGGGTGTTTTGTCCTCCCAGTGCCAGGTGGACCATCAGGCGGGCATGGGGCAACACTTCCCGGACGGCTTTTTCTCCGGCTTTATAGAGCCCCATAAGAGCCGCCCAGTCGCTTTCTTTTGCGTTATCGTCTATATATCCTTCCGGCCATATCATGCCGTGATTGATTTCATTGCCAATCTGGATGATCTCCGGGGCCGTGTCCGCTTCTTTCATGGCGGTGAGTACGTCCCGGGTATAGTGGTAGAGTGCATTTTCCAATTCCGCTCCGGTAAGGTCTTTCCAGGCAAATGGTTTGTATTGTTTGTCAGGATCTGCCCATGTGTCCCGGTAATGAAAATCCAATGAAAAAGTCATACCTGCGGCTTTGATGCGACGGGCCATGGCTATGGTTTGTTCCAGGCCGCAAAAACCTTCCTTTGAATACCCGTCTTCAGCGGTGGGGTCTACAAAGATCCGCAGGCGGATGTTGTCAAACCCGTTTTCGGCCATAATGGAACAGATGTCTCTCTGATTGCCTGTGGTATCTGAAAAGGTCATGCCCCGGGATTCAAATTGGGGAATGAAGGATATATCCGCACCCAGGCTGTGGTGTGGAATTGAAGGATGACATCCAACGGAAAAAACGGCCAATACCAGGGATATAATAAGCCCTGTGATTTTGATTGCTCTTGTTTTCATAGATCTACCAGGTTGTTGAGGATCGCGTATATGGTCAGTCCGGAAGGGGAATGGATCTGGAGTTTGGCGGCTATGTTTTTGCGGTGGGTCATTACTGTATGTACAGAGATAAATAGCTTGTCTGCTATCTGTTTGTTTGTTAAACCTTTGACTACTTCAACAATGATGTCTTTTTCGCGTTTGCTCAACTCTTTGGGAATGTCCTTGTGTTGGTCGACGTCAAAAAGTTTGATGATCTTGTTGCGGATCTGTTCTGCCGAGTCGTAGATGGATACCGAATCGTCGTAATGTTCCAGGGTATGGCTGTCTGCCAGGGAATGGAGCAAAGCCACGGATTTCATTTTGTTGTTGCCGCACAGGGTCCTGACTTTTCCGGTCAGGCGCGGTTCTGTTGCCGTGGGGTTGATAATGAACAGATCCGGTGTGTACTTGCATAATACACACTCAAGCTGGTTCATGTCTGCGATCTCAATTATGTAAATATCCAGGGCGTTAATGCGTTTGAGCACATCAATGATGCCGGCACGAAGAATTTCGGAAGGTTCGGCTATGGCAACACGGATCTTTTTACTCATAGTTTTTTTACATTGAGTTCCAATTGAGATATCATGGGTACAAAGAGGTTGTCCTCAATGAAATTGTGTGAAGCCAGGTCAGAGGCACAGGCAAAAATATCAAAAAGAACGCTGTTCAATTCATCTGCATTTCCCGGAGGATAATATTTGATCAGTATATTTTTTAGTTCGGAAAGTTTTGATTCAATATTGTCATGTTGCCTGCAAAATACCCGGATGTTATAATCACCGCGTTTTATCCCTGAAAGGAGCGATCTTACATAAGGGAAGACGGTGGTTTCTTCGTATTCCATATGGGTATGCACTTGTTCCACGTAAAGATCGTAGAAACGGATAATGGCTTTGGTTGCATTGTCGTGATGGATGTCTAAGGCAGAAAGGAGCTTTTGCCGGATGGAGGGGAGCCGGAAATCCAGGAAATAACTGTGGGAATTGTGAAGGTAATCCAGCAAACATTGGATGGATCTATTCCCGAAGTCTTGGTTTTCCTCCCTGTTACTGCTGATCAACAGGTTAACAACAGCCAGGAATGTCTGTTCATCCACATTATTCTGATGGCATACTTCCCGTATGGTTTTTTCACCGAACCCGAGCGATATTCCAAACCGGCTCAGAACCAAAAGCATGGCGTAATTGTTGCAGATCAGGTCACTCATGCTGTCTGCCGGTGTATATTTTCCCAGTTTGTAGATCTTTTCTGTCATTTGAGGCAAACCCTCTTGTTTAAAGCATTAAAGATAAGAAAAAAGATCAGGCAAATAAAATCAGGCTCAGGGCCATTACGGCCATTCCCGAGATCAGTCCGTAAACGGCAATATGATGTTCTCCGTATTCGTGGGCTCCGGGCAACAATTCGTCGAATGAAATAAAAACCATGATCCCGGCCACAACGGCAAACACACATCCCATAACCACCGGGGAGAGGAAAGGCATAAGGATCAGATACGTTACCAAAGCACCCAGAGGTTCGGCCAGGCCGGATAAGAGCGTAATCCAAAAAGCTTTTTTCCGGCTTCCGGAAGCGTAGAAAATAGGTATGGAGACGGCAATTCCTTCAGGGATATTGTGTATTGCTATGGCGGTTGCGATGGCAATACCCAGGGTGGGGTTTTCCAGGGCGGCCATAAACGTGGCTATGCCTTCAGGAAAATTGTGAACGGCTATGGCAATGGCAGTCATCACGCCCATCTTCATTAATTTGGGCTTTTTCATGCAAGAGGATCCGTGTATTCCATCTTCCACTTCTTCCACCATATGAGCTTCGTGGGGATTCCCGAAAGAAGGGACAAAACGGTCTATGATCGCGATCAATGCCATGCCCGCAAAAAAGAACACAACAGAAATTAGCAAGCCTTTTTGTTGTCCCATATTTTCGGAAAGGATAATCCTGGCTTCGTTAAAGATCTCTACAAAAGCCACATATACCATAACACCGGCCGACAATCCAAGGGAGAAGGACAGGAGTTTACGGTTGGTTCTCTTAGCAATGAATGTAATGGCAAAACCTATCATAGTGGCCAGGCCTGCGAATAATGCCAGTAAAAACGGCAGTAAAATATTTGATGCCATAATTTTTCTATATCGAGTGCAAAGGTAGTTACATAAGTTTTTTTGGAAATACCCATATTCAGGTATTATGTAATTGCAGGTTTCCGTTATCTTTGTAGCTTCTAAGATGAAATACAGAGACTGCAGAAATAAGATAATCACGTTCATCCTGGCACTATTCTTTTTAGGGTATTATGCCGGGACTTCCATGTGTTATCACCAACATAGTGATAATGGACGGGAAATCTCACATTCGCACCCTTTTTCATCGCGCACACATACCCATACCGACAACCAGTTACAGCTGATTACTTTTTTATCTGTGGTTGTGATAGCACTCCCTGCTTCTGCCGGGATTCTGTCACGCAACAATTTTCTGTCCGCGGTCTTTCTGAGTCCGGAAATCTTTACGGTTCTTGTAGCTGATCGTCCGGTCCGTAATCTGAGGGCTCCTCCCGTAATGTAATTATTTCCCGTTTTTTGAAATAATTATATTTACGTAACAAAGATCCATGAAAAAAATTGTACTGACTTTATTGCTGCTTATTACCGTGTTTTCTGTGTCCCATGCGCAGCAAAGACAACACAGAGAAAGAGAAAAATCAAAAAGAGGCGCCATCCTTACAGGATACATAACAGATGCGTCTACCGGTGACAGCCTGGGATACGCTTCCGTAGTGCTGCACGGCACTACGTTAATGGCCGTAGCCAACGATTCCGGCTACTATAGGCTGCATCACCTTCCGGAAGGTTCACATACCATAAAGGTTTCATTGGTGGGCTACAGTCCTGCATCCTTTACCGTACAGCTTAAAAATGATGAAATGACCATGCAGGATATAAAACTGGTCCCCGATGTGGTTTCCCTGGACCAGATAGTCATTTCCGCAAGCCGGACAGAAGTGGTCCGGCGAAACAGTCCCTCCCTGGTCAATGTAATGACTGCGGGAATCATTGAACAGACCAATGCCGTCTGCCTGGCAGACGCGTTGCCTTTTCAACCCGGGGTACGGGTAGAAAACGATTGCCAGAATTGCGGTTTTAACCAGGTGAGGATCAATGGTCTTGACGGCCATTATTCCCAGATCCTGATAGATTCACGTCCGGTATTTTCTGCCCTGGCCGGAGTTTACGGGCTAGAGCAGATCCCTGCCAATATGATAGATAGGGTTGAAGTTGTACGGGGCGGTGGATCGGCCTTATACGGTTCATCTGCCATCGGGGGGACCATCAATATTATTACGCGCGATCCCGTAACAAACGATGCGGAAGTGGCACATACGATCACTTCAATAGGGGCCGGTAAAGCATGGGACAACAACACGACTTTCAATGCTTCCCTGGTCACGGGTAACGGGAAAGCCGGTTTTTTGGCCTACGGACAAAAACATTCCCGTCAGGGGTACGATCACAACGGAGACGGGTATACCGAACTGCCTGAAATACAAAGTAATACTATTGGTCTTAGGACCAATTTCAGAACGGGTTTGAATTCAAAGATCACGTTACAGTATCATGGTATTGGGGAATACAGAAGGGGAGGAAATTTGCCGGAGCGGCCCCCGCATGAAGCCGATATTGCGGAGCAGACCGAACACCAAATCCATGGCGGAGGTGTTTCTTACGATCTCTTCTCGTCTGATTACAGCAACCGGCTGAATATGTTTGCTTCCATGCAGTATATTGATCGAAAAAGTTATTACGGGGCCGGACAGGATCCCCGTGCTTACGGGACCACTCAGGATATGACTGTTGTGTCCGGTTTGCAGTATACGCACAAATGGGAACGTTTGTGGTTTATGCCTGCCGAGTTTGTTTCCGGCATGGAATACAACTACAACGGCTTGCATGACCAGTCGTTGGGATACGATACGGACACCCGTCAGATCATTCATGATGTCAGTGTGTACCTTCAGAACGAATGGCGCAATGACAGGTGGGGATTTCTGGCAGGGGTCAGGGCGGATAAGCACAACCTGATAGATCACGTAATCTTTTCCCCACGTGTAAATGTTCGTTTCAACCCTACACGTAATGTGAATTTCAGGGCTTCTTATTCCACGGGATTCCGGGCTCCCCAGGCTTTCGACGAGGATTTCCATATTGCAGTGGTAGGTGGAGAAAGGGTTGTTACCATCCTGGCTGATGACCTTAAAGAAGAAAAATCGGATAGTTTCAGCTTTTCCGCTGACCTGTACCATTCTTTCGGTAAGGTTCAGACAAATCTGATCGTGGAATTATTCCACACCCGGCTTCGGGATGTATTTGCTCTTAGGATGCTTGAACAAAAGGACAAAGACGGGAACAGCGTGCTGGAACGTTACAACGGGTCCGGAGCCGTTGTGAAGGGGATGAATGTGGAAGGGAAAGCCATTCTTTTAGGCAGTCTTCAGATCCAGGCAGGGCTTACTTACCAGAAGAGTACTTATATGGAGCCTGAAGTATGGAGTGAGGATCCTGATTTGGCTGCCGTAACGCGTATGTTCCGCAGTCCGGATCTGTACGGATACATGACTTCCACTTTTACATTGTTAGATAATTTCAATATTTCTGTGTCGGGAACTTTTACAGGTCCCATGATAGTACAACATTTTGCCGGGTCCGGTACGGCCGTGGATCAGGCGGTAACCACTCCTTCCTTTTTTGATATGGATCTTAAGCTGGCCTATGACATCAGGATCAACGGGAGAACCGGTGCCCAGATAAAAGCAGGGGTGAAGAATCTCTTTGATTCATACCAGGATGATTTTGACACCGGCCCCGACAGGGACTCGGGTTATATATACGGGCCTATGATGCCCCGGAATTTCTTTGTGGGATTGAAGTTCAGTTTTTAGTTTGTTTTTCGCCGTTGCACGCATTGAACTCTCGGGACGAGGTTTCCCTTATCAATCGTGCAAACGGCTTGTTCCTTGGGAGAAGGTATAATCAGTGGGTTAAAGAGACCTGAAGACCAACGGC
>JBAZHT010000014.1:0-29477 GCA_041652255.1 Bacteroidales bacterium | reverse complement strand
GTCCTCCCTCCGCTACAAAGCAAAACAAGACATCTGATGATGCCTTGTTTTTTTTGCACCGTTATGATTCTGTTATGTGATTTGGTCTATCAGTTACCAAGATATTTCAAATGAAAATATCCATTGCCTTCTGTTTCTTTGAATTCAACTTTATTTCCAATCTGGATCGCACCGGAGGGCATAGTCCCGACCCAATCTTTGCCATACATGCTGTGTATTCGGATAACATTGCCGGAATCGGTGTATTGAAACGTTTCTGTATCTGTACTTGAATAAAGGTATTCTTTCGAAAGCACAAAGGTACCGTCGCTGTAAAAATCTGCATACTGCCAGATCTGTAGGCCGATAGGTACTGATGAGGGTTGCTCCAATATAAGCTCCCAGCTATAAGAATCGGAACCCTCTGTTTCGTCAGGAAGTACATCGCAAGATGGTACAGTCAGGAAAATAATTGTCAATGTGATGAGTAGGAAAAAATTTCTCATGATAGGGGGGGGATTTTTTAATTACAACAACAAATATACGATAAGAAATTGAAACATATTTAGTTCATTGAATTAAGTTTATCTGCAACAAGTTTAGTAATGGTCCCTATGTCCCCGGAATAACGTGATGTATCACCTCCGGACAGCACAAATGCCTTGAGCTGCGTTATCTCGTTTTGAGATAAATCCGGGGCATAATGGTAGGCGATGGTAGCGCCAAGGACGTAACAATAGCAAATGGCTCCATTCCAACTATACAGTCCTGACTCAACAAAATCTTCGTTTTTCTCCCACATGGCATGTATCATATCTGCGATCTCATCATTTGTAAACCTTCCGGCATCCACGGCAGTGGCAAGAACCAGTTCCATAGCTGAAATATCCATAAAAGAATTGGCCTGGGTGAAATCTGCAGACCAACCTTCATGTTTACCATCCATTTTCACTTTCTGCCCCATATAAATTTTCAGCAATTCCTGCGGGCCTGAAGGCCTTCTCTGAATCTGGGTATACCCATTGAAATTGTTCATAATATGAAAGATTCCGTCGATGGATGTGGTAGAGAAACCCACAAATGCCATATAAGTAATATTGAACGGATATACCGTACATGTTCTGGCAAGGTTTTGTGTTGACATGCCTGAAAGACGTTCTTGAGGAACCATAAGCGCTTTCAGCATATCTGCATTAGATGTTAGGCTCTTCCAATATTCTCTGTCCGCATATTTTTCAAAGGCGAACATTTCTCCTGTCAACTTATTCTCTTCAATACTATTGTCTGTTTTCCATGATGTTGAAGTATAAAATTCTTCGAATATTCTTTCTTGTTCAGGTTCGTTTTTTTCACAGGCAGATACGATTCCCAACAAAAGTACAAATGGTATAATTCTTTTCATATTCCAAAATTAAACAAATTTTGGTCTGCCGGACACATTGTCCGACGGACTCTTTTTTTTTCTTACATTTGGGTATGAAAAAATTTGAAAACCATAACCGCATACTGGGCGTTGCCGGTCTGGCGGTAATTATAGGGATCGCAGCCCTTACTTCGGGCTGTGTGCGTAAGACCATGCAAAAAGAAATGGAACGGATTGTGGCCGAAGTATTGGATTACAGTACCCGTACCATTGAACCGGAATTGAAGCTGCAACGTGTCAAGTTGGATAAAATTCTGCATGAAAGTGAGAAAAAAAAGATTGTCCAATACCGTGCCTTAACGCAGGTCATGGCAGACAGTATTATGAATTTTCAATTGAAGCTGCTACAGATGAAAGAAGACACGGTCTATCAGCTGAGTGACAGTGAAATTGATTATTACAACCGGTCTCAGAAAGTGATGCGGGAAATCATTACCGGATGCTGGGAAATTCTGGATAATCACCAGGATGAATTTGCTGATCTTCAGAAAGATATGTATCCAAAAATGGTGATCTGGCAAAAAGAGCTAATGGATGTTGTCAGTAAAAATTTACCGAACAGTTTCAGAAATGAATTCGGGCAGGGCGGAATGCGAATTCTGGGAATGGAACAGCTGGGTCCCAATAATATGAGCCCGGTCTTCTTTCTGCTCTATGAGCCAAAAACTAATTTCCCTCTTGAAACGTTAAAAGAAGCCTTACTGCGTACCACTCTTTCAAATACCGGAAAATAATTTCAACAGACGCCTGTTAATGCGGTTGCTTCTGTTGTCCATACAAGTGGGACATTCCCCGCAGATATCCACTCCCAGCACCTGGTGCCGGACCATGATTTCTTTTAAGACAGTCTGCAATTGATTGTAGGTCATCGTTCCCTGGTCCCAATTAGTGGTGACCACTTCAGGACTGAGAACATCTTTATCAATGGAGATATATACCGGTAATCCCGGAGAAGGTTTTTCAGGATACCTGAATATTCTGAATTTGTCCAGGGGCAATTCGTATTCAGGGGCAACTCCTATGAATAAAACAGCTTTTAAAAAAGGATTTGTATCCAGAACCGTACGCACCCATCCGCCGCAGGAAAGGATATCATCAAATAAAGCCGGCTGCATATCGGGATGATGATCTGCTACCGCCAGTATGAAATCTTCACGTATCCTGTCTGTCCAGAATTTGGTTATGTAATGGTGGTTTCCAGAGTCAATAAAATGAATGGCCCTGACGGGCAGATCCGCAATTCTGTTACGGATCGTTTTAATTGCTTCATGATCACAGTAGCAATCAGAACCCTCAATATCTGTACAATCTATCAGGCGGTAAGGGGTTTTTGAATAGAAAAACTGACTCCTGTAAACTTTCGTAAAGTCCATGATTATGACAGAAGTGTTCATTTTCTCTTACTTTCACCATGACATGCTAATTTAACCAAATTCCTCATATATTGTAAATATCTATATATTTGCTATAACCAATACCTCGTTTTCATGATACTTATACAGGATGAACATTCCTTCAGACAGCCTCTGAAAGCTGTATTTCCCGGTAAATATATTCAGGGAAAAAAAGCTTTGAACGAATTAAAATACCTGACGGAATCGTTTGGCAACATGGGACTTCTGCTGGCTTCTCCTTCCGTTATCACCCATGTATTGCCCAAGTATCAATTTGAGAACGGATGGGACTGGATACACGTAGATACGTTTCAGGGCGAATGTTGCCGGGAAGAACTTGAAAGGCTGGCCGCTAAAATACATCATGACAAGACAGACGTAATTGTAGGTATGGGCGGGGGAAAAGTTATTGATACGGCAAAGATCGTTGCAGATACAGCCGGGATCCCTGTTATTATAGTACCTACCATTGCTTCCTCTGATGCTCCATGCAGCGGGTGCGGCGTTATCTATTCCCATGACGGTATCTTTGAAAGGGTATATTACCTGAAGATGAACCCCCAGGTGGTGCTGGTTGATGAAAGCGTTATAGCACAGGCTCCAACGCGTTTTCTCGTCTCGGGTATGGGAGATGCTCTGGCCACATGGTTTGAGGCCCGGTCCTGCAAAAGTTCCGGATCCGCAAATGAATGCGGAGGTTACGCTACTCACACGGCAATGGCCATTGCACATTTGTGCTACAAAACATTGTTGAAATACGGGGTACAGGCCAAAAAGGACTGTGATCTGTTTGTTACTTCTGAAGCAATTTCCGCAGTAATCGAAGCCAATATATTAATGAGCGGGCTGGGATTTGAAAGTTGCGGGCTGGCCTCGGCCCATTCCATACACAACGGACTGACAATGCTGGAAGAGACGCATTCCTTCTATCACGGGGAAAAAGTCGCGTTCGGGGTGCTTGCCGGTTTGCATCTGACGGGAGCCCCGGTAAGCGAAAAAGAAAAAGTTTACGGTTTTTGCGAAGCCGTGGGTTTACCCACTACGTTTGGCGATCTGAACCTGGCAGGTGTCACCAGAGAACGTCTTATGGAAGCTGCCGCAAAAACATGCTATCCGACCGAAGCCATACACCATGAAGTCAAATCCGTGGATCCGGAAAAAATACTCATTGCCATGAAAGCAGCGGATGATTATGGAAGGAAAAGGAAAACATAGGAGGCAATAATAAACAAACGTATATATTTTATGAAAAAGATTCTGATACTGACGGGAGCGTTGTTCCTGTTTATGCAGGGCAATGCCCAGCCTTATCTGCAAAGCCGGGCCGTTGATGTGAGTAAAGATTTTGAGGATTTCAGCAATACGTATTTCTTTGCCGATTCCCTTGCGTCTTATGATCCCGCCACTGCAAGCGGGACTGTTAGCTGGAAACGTCACAGCCTTTTTGCCAGGCAGGCCTTCAATACCACAACCGTGCTGCCCCTGCCGTTGGAGATGCTGGATTTTCCCGAAACGCAATATGAAAACGATCCGCAACTGCGTTTTTCCATAGATTTTGTTTCTCCTGTAACGGTTCGCTTGAAAGTGTACACATCGCCTGTTATCCTTCCTGAAGAAGAATCGCTAATGCTCACGGGAACGCCTCCGACTGACGGATCCTGGACCTATAAAAAGGGAAAAGGGATACATACCTATACCGGCAAAGAGGGCAGTCTGGTCATCAGGGAATATCCATTTACTATAATGCTTTGCGACAAGCAGGGCAGGGAGATGACGCGCACAAGGCACTGGGCCGACAACGATTCCACACAGATCAAAGTATTGCCTTTTCAGTTTATAAAGAGAGCTTCGGATAATATAAGGAGCATCAATCCCGTATTTTCCCTGCATCCCGGAGAAAAGATAGTAGGTTGCGGAGAATCTCCTACATCATTGGACAAAGTGGGACAGAAAGTACATCTGTTTGTGACCGATCCGCAAAGTCCGGAAAGTGATCAGATGTACAAACCCATTCCGTTCTTTTTAAGCAGTCGCGGTTACGGGATGTTTATGCATACATCGGCACCGGTTACCTGTGACTTTGGGGCGTCCCATGCAGGAGCTTCCAAATTGTTCATGGCCGATGAAACGCTGGATCTTTTCCTGTTCTGGGGCAAGCCGGCCCAAATACTTGATCAGTATACCAATCTTACGGGAAAGGCAACTATGCCTCCTGTATGGTCTTTTGGAACATGGATGAGCCGTATTACTTACTTTTCGCAGGAAGAAGGCTACGAGATCGCAAGCCTGCTAAGGGATAACAGGATCCCTGCAGACGTGATCCATTTTGATACGGGCTGGTTTCAGACCGATTGGCAGTGTGATTACGTCTTTGCTCCGGACCGTTTTCCGGATGCTCAGAAGATGATCAATGACTTGTTGGCGGACGGATTCCATATCTCATTGTGGCAATTGCCGTATTTCACGCCCAAAAACAAATATTTTCCGGAATTACTGGAAAAGGGCCTATATGTTAAAAATGAAAAAGGAGGTCTTCCTTACGAGGATGTGGTGCTTGATTTTTCAAATCCTCAGACTGTAAGCTGGTACCAGGACAAACTGGAAGCCCTTTTGAAAATGGGGGTGGGTGCCATCAAGGTCGATTTTGGGGAAGGCGCACCGCTGAACGGATTTTATGCCAGCGGGAAAGGAGGCCTGTATGAACACAACCTGTATCCCTTAAGGTATAATAAAGCCGTTGCCGAGATAACCGCCAAAACGAAAAATGAAACCATCATGTGGGCCAGAAGTGCGTGGGCCGGATCCCAGCGGTATCCCCTTCACTGGGGCGGAGATGCCTCTAACACCGATATAGGGATGTTGACGACCCTCAGAAGCGGACTGTCCCTGGGTCTTTGCGGTTTTTCGTTCTGGAGTCACGATATTGGCGGATTTGTACAGAGTTGTCCCGAAGAGTTGTACCGTCGCTGGCTGCCATTCGGATTTCTAACATCACACACCCGTGTACACGGTGCCCCACCCACCGAACCGTGGTATTACGGTGAAGATTTCACCGATGCTTTCCGCGAGTCTGCGGAACTGAAATATACCCTGATGCCTTATATCCTGGAGCAGGCGGAAAAATGCACAAGAACAGGGCTGCCCATGTTGCGTGCCCTATTGATAGAATACCCCGATGACCCTGCAGTCTGGCAGGTAGAAGACCAATATTTATTCGGTGAAGACATCCTGGTGGCCCCTCTTTTTGAAAGTACCGGGTCCCGTTTTGTGTACTTACCCGGTGACAGGTGGGTGGATTACCAGAGTGGAAAAACATACACTAACGGATGGCACCGGATAGAAACAGGAAAAATTCCCGCGGTGATACTGGTAAGAAAAGGGGCGGTAATTCCTCATGTTCCCGTTGCACAAAGTACGGATAGAATTGATTGGGGAAAAGTGAAAAACACCAAATATTAAATCCTATGAAACGTTATACGTTATACATTTTTTTGTTGATAGCAGTTACGGCTTCATCCTGTTCCGGTTCCCGTCAGGGAGCCAGTGACACCGACGGACAACAGCTCTTTATAGGGGAAGACATAGCAGTAGCTTCCACCGCTTACGGTAAAGTAAAGGGGTATGTACTCCGGGACATATATCATTTTATGGGCATTCCTTACGGGGCAAACACCTCGGGGAAAAACAGGTTCATGCCTCCTTGTCCCCCTGAGCCCTGGGAAGGTGTGCTTCCCTGCGTCTATTTTCCCGTCTCGGCTCCCCAGATCATCAGGTACCCCCGCGACTCTGAATCCTACGCGGCATTTGTGGACAGGTGGAATTACGATGAAATTGGGGAAGACTGTTTACGGCTGAATGTATGGACACCCGCTTTGGATGCACGTAAAAGACCGGTTATTGTATGGTTGCACGGGGGCGGCTTTTCCAGCGGGAATTCCATTGAACAAAACGGGTATGGCGGTGAAAACCTGTCCCGTTACGGAAATGTGGTTTTCTGTTCGGTCAATCACCGTTTGAATGCACTCGGATTTACCGATTTTTCAAAAGTAGGCGGCCACGCTTTCAAGTATTCCGGAAATGTGGGACTGCTGGATATCATTGCCGCTTTGCGCTGGGTTCATGATAATATTGAAAATTTTGGCGGCGATCCTGACAACGTTACCATCATTGGCCAGTCAGGAGGCGGGTCCAAAGTGAGTGCAATTGCTACTATGCCTGCAGCCAAAGGATTGGTCCACAAAGCCGTGGCATTGAGCGGAAATTCGGTGAAAGCCGGGGATCCTGAATATTCAGCCGCCCTGGGAGCATTTATCCTGGAAGAAGCCGGACTGGATCCATCGCAAATAGAAAAATTACAGGAAATGCCCTGGGAAGATTACCTGGAACTGGCCAACCGTGCAGTCGTGAAATTTAACCAACAGAGGGAAGGGCAAGGAATTCGCGGGGGATTTGGACCGGTTGCTGACGGGACTGTATTACCGGAAGATACTTATTTCAACGCCGGGGATCCTTCCATTCCCGATGTGCCGATGATTTATTGTACTACGTTTCATGAATGGAATCCCAACAGGGACCGTCCCGAACTGGAGAATATCTCACTGGATGAAGTTGTTGAACAGCTGAAGGAACGTTACGCAGAGGATGCTCATGAAATTGTAGCTGCGTATGCCGGACAGTTCCCCGGTAAAAAACCCATTGAAATATGGGCCATGATCATTTCCAACAGGGTTAATGTCATACGTGCAGCCAATACAAAGTTACAGCAAAGTGCGCCCGTATACATGGCCTGGTTCGGATGGGAACCGCCGCTATTCGATGGCAGATTGAGGGCTTTCCATTGTTTGGACATCTGTTTCTGGTTTCGCAACACAGATCTTATGGTGACACACACAGGTGGGGGTAAAATACCAAGAACACTGTCCCGGAAAATGGCAGATGCGTTGCTGCAGTTTATGAAAACCGGGAATCCCAACGGCGGGTCCTTGCCCCAATGGCCTGAATATACCCGGAAAAACGGGGAAACCATGGTGCTGAACGTGAAGTCCAAAGTAATGAACGATCCGGACAGGGAAGCCCGTTTAGTACTGGAACAGGCAACGGGGATGTAGTTTAGCTCTGTGTTAAAAGTTCGTAAATTTTATGAATTGAAGCAGATATCTCCGAATCGGGAGCCCATTCCTGAATGCTTTTGCATGCCACCATTGAATGTACCATCCGGGGATCAAACGGCAAATTCCCGATCACGGGGACACCTTCTTTTGCACACCAACTGCAGATATTGTCTCTAATTTCTGTGTTCAGGTCTGACTTGTTGATTATTACATATCTATTTACCTGAAAACGACCTGCAAGATCCAGGATTCGTTTCATGTCATGAAGCCCGGTGCCGGTAGGTTCCGTGACAACAACCACTTTGTTGGCACCGGTGAGGGAAGCTATGGCCGCACATCCTGTTCCGGGAGGTCCGTCAATAATGATGTTTTTTGCCCCGCATTCATCTGCTGTTTTACGGGCCTGTTCCCTGACCACACTTACTAATTTGCCCGAATTTTCTTCTCCGGGGGCAAGGCGTGCATGGACCATTTTACCGTATCTGTAGTTTCCCAGAAACCAATTGCTCTTATCGCTGGGAACCATGTCAATTGCATTGACGGGACAAATTCTGGAACACAACCAACAGCCGTCACACGATGTTTCCACAATACTGATCTTTCCTTCCGGATACTCAGGATCAGGCTTACGTTCAATGGCATTGAACCTGCAGTGATCCTTGCACAACCCGCATTGAGTGCATATGTCGTAGTTGATTACTGCTTTATGTCCGGAAATATATTTTTCGGTCCTGTAATCATTCGGATTCAGGATCAGGTACAAATTGGCTGCATCTACATCACAATCTGCTGCTACCGTGTTTTTTTCCAGAGTTGCCAGAGCCGCTGCCAGAGAAGTTTTTCCGGTTCCTCCTTTGCCGCTCAGAATGGATATTTCGTTTATTGTTTGCATGATCCTTCTATTGTTTTAAGCAGCTCCAGAAAACGGGCTTCGTAAACAGGATCCTCCCGTGCCAGCAGTAGACTTTGAGAATAGATTTTGGCAATCTTTTTGTCGAAAGGAATTTTCATCAGAAGCGGAATGTGTTTTTCTTCAAGCCAATCGTAAACGCGGTCATCACCCAGTCCGGCACGGTTTACTATTACGCCAAAAGGTTTTTCCAGCTGTTGAAGGGTTTCTACGGAAAGTTTCAGGTCATTCAGCCCAAAAGGAGTAGGTTCAGTGACCAGAACAACATAATCGGCCGGAACAACGGCGGCAATAAAAGGACAAGAAATTCCAGGAGGGGAGTCCATCAGTATCAATTCGGCATTTTCTGCCTTGTTAAGCGCCGCCTTGATCACCTGGACCGGAGAATAAACACCAATATCTGCACGTGCTTCAATAATCCGTACAGCATCTGAATACTGTTTTATGGTCACAGTACCCAGTCTTTTTTCAATTTCAGTGATGGCGTTGTACCGACAGGCAGCCAGGCATGCGCCGCAATCATGACAAAGGTCTTCTATCAGGTATATCTGCTTGTTTTCCGGCAGACATATGATAGCATTGTAATTACACCAGTCGCGGCATTTGCCGCAATAGACGCAAGCTTCTTTGTCTATTACCGGAAGATGTTGGTTAATGATATCCGTATTTATGGTATTCCCGTCTATGAATACGGTCACATTAGGTTCTTCGGCATCACAGTCAACCAGCGTTACATTCCGGTCCTCTTTTTCTGCGACAGCAAATAGATTTGTAGATACGAATGTCTTTCCCGTACCGCCTTTTCCACTGGCAATGGCAATCTTCATTGTTACAGGGAATTAATGGTCACAAGCGTTGGCTCCTGTAGACAAAGATCCTTTTATCCAATCGTTGACAAGTTCAACAGGATCTTCAGATCCCGCTCCAACGCATACCTGAATGTTTTGGTTTTTAAATAAAGCAAGGGCTCTTTGCCCCATTCCACCGGCTATGATATGACTGACTCCTTTTTCGGCCAGCCAGGCAGGTAATAATCCCGGTTCATGAGGGGGAGGAGTGACGCGTGTTTCAGATACGATGGCGTTGTTATCCACATCCATAATTGCAAATTGCTGGCAATGGCCAAAATGAGCACACAAGCGACCGTTTTCCAATGGAATAGCTATTTTTTTCATAGTGGTAATGTTATTGTTTTGAAACCATTTCAATAATTCGGTTAATGGTCATGGTGCAATCCTTTACAATGACAAGCTGAATTTTAAGACTGTCAAATATTGCCTTGACCTTGGCTCCGAATTCACCGGAAACCACTTTTTCAACGCCTTTGGATGCTACCAGCTGTATGGATGCGGGGCCGGCTCCTTCCATGGCCTCTTTGTTCGGATTGGGAATAAATTCGGTAGATCCGGATTCCGTATCGTGAATGACGAAATAGGAACAACGTCCAAAACGGCTGTCCAGGGTTGCCTGGGGATCATTTCCTGTAGATGTTATTGCAATTTTCATGGTAATATATTGATTTTTATTGATTTTATTCTTTAACAGTATCCGATTGTTCAATACTGGAAGAACTGCAAAGAGGACAAATAATGACGGGGTCTTCTTTGTTCAGATGATTGAACCAGCAACCGCAATCTTTACAGAAGTACCAATCACTGGTGAAATATACGGGTCCGCCCTGAAATAAAATGGGCATTCCTTCTACAAAGGATCTGGCCACTTTACGTCGTGCGCTTTCGTAAATACGCGCGAACGTAGGTCTGGATACACCCATTTCCACTGCAGCTTCCGATTGATTTTTCAATTCATAATCGCTCAGACGAAGTGCTTCGTACTCGTCGTAATCCAAAAGCACAGGGGCAGATTCTGCTGCCGGGTAATACCGAATAGGCTTAAATCCTTTTATCCTGGGCGGATCTGTGATTTTTCGCAGTTTTTTTGGCCGTGCCACATTATGAGCATTTGTTCAATACAAAGGTAATGGGCATTTGTTAAAATGCAAATTTTTTCTTATATTTAACGAAACCAATAAATTATTTTATGGAAACAAATCAAAATGAAACTATTTTCGCCATGCCTCGCATAGGGGATCAGGCCCCTGCATTCAAAGCAGTAACAACCCAGGGACCCATCAATTTCCCGGGAGATTTTAAAGGCGATTGGGTAATCCTGTTCAGTCACCCGGCTGACTTTACACCAGTTTGCACGTCGGAATTTATGACTTTTGCCGTAATGGAGGAAAAATTCGCGGCAGTAAATTGCAAACTGGTAGGTCTTTCAATTGACGGAATTTACAGCCACATTGCATGGCTCCGCACTATTAAGGAGAAAATCCAATATAAAGGGATGAAAGACGTGGAAGTGAAATTCCCGCTGATAGAGGACATTACCATGGAGATCGCCAATAAATACGGAATGGTACAACCCGGAGAAAGCGAAACAAAAGCTGTCAGGGCTGTATTTTTTATTGATCCCAAAGGCATTATTCGGACCATCATTTATTATCCCCTGAGCCTGGGACGTAATTTTGACGAACTCTATCGCGTGGTAGTAGCCCTTCAGGCAGCCGATGCATTTGGCGTAGCCATGCCGGCTGACTGGCGTCCGGGAGACGATGTTATCGTTCCCACAGCCGGTTCATGCGGTGTCGCAAAAGAACGTATGGAAAGCAAGGAAGACATGAAATGCTACGACTGGTTCTTCTGTACCAAACCGCTTCCGGAAGATAAAATCTGGTCAAAGCTCAAAAAGAAATAGAACGTTCTTTTACCGGGCAGTTTCGGCTTCCCGTAGTGCTTCTTCTATCATTTTCTCATTAGGCAGGATAAAGATCTCCACACGGCGGTTTTGCAACCTGCCTTCTATTGTATTGTTGTCGGCTATCGGTTCGTGAATGCCTTTTCCAACAGTATTCATACGATTCCCGTCAACACCCTGGAGTAAGAGAAAATCACGTACACTGCGGGCCCTTCTTTCAGATAATCCCTGGTTGTATTCTACAGTCCCGGTAATATCTGTATGTCCTTCGATCTCAATGTTTGTGTCCGGATTCCGGTTGAGGTTGGCCGAAAAATTTTTCAGGGCAGTCTTGGCATTTTCTCCAATTGCCGTGGAATTCGTCGCAAAAAGAATACCCGATTCCAAGGTTACTTTTATGGCCTGTCCTTCATTGACCATTTCAATGGACGCATCTTCGGGAAGAATCTCTTCCAGTTCGGCTTTCTGTTTATCCATATGACGGCCTATGAGCACACCGGCAACACCTCCTACAACGGCACCAATGGCTGTTCCAACGGCCGTGTTTCCGGCTGCAGCACCAATCCCGGCTCCGGCAGCAGCTCCGGCAGCTACCCCGATCCCTGCTCCAACTCCTGTCCTTCCTATGGTTCCGCAACTTGTCAGTGTAAGGGATGCGATCAGCACCCCCGTAATAATTGTTCTAAAAGTTTTCATGTTATTTAATAATAAATGGTTGCGCTGCTTTCTGTAAAGATAATGAAAAATCCTATATTTGTAAATATGTCGTTCTGATTTGCAGGTGATCTCCTGTATCAACGGTTCGGTTTTTTAGGAACAAAATCAGATTTCATTTATGATTGTTGTAGATTACGTGATCTTTATTGTTTATTTCCTGACCATGTTGGGTGTAGGATTCTATTTTTACAAAAAAAACAAGAACCTGGAAGATTATTATGTAGGTGGCAGGTCACTCAAAAGCTGGCACATAGGATTGTCGGTAGTAGCTACCGATGTGGGAGGAGGTTTTTCTATAGGTCTGGGCGGACTGGGCTTTATAATGAGTGTTTCGGGTTCATGGATGCTGTTCACAGGCCTTGTAGGCGCCTGGCTGAGTGCCGTGGTTCTGATCCCGGTGATCGTAAAATTATCGGCCAAACATCATTTTTACAACGGCAAAGTAGCCATGATTGCGGGCGTGATCTCTGCGATCGGGTATATCGGCTTTACCAGTTCCCAGTTACTGGCAGGTGCCAAACTGGCATCCGCGACTTTTGCCGAGATAGATATGACCACCGCCCTAATCATCATGGGTGTTGTAGCCGTGGTCTATACCGGGATCGGCGGCTTGAAAGCCGTGATTTACACCGATACCATCCAATGGCTTATCCTGATGTGCGGTCTGGTGCTTATTGGCATTCCGATCGCTTATTCTGCTATTGGAGGCATTGATGTCATCAGGACAACCATCGGTCATGAATTTCTGACCTTTACTAATGTAACCTGGCAACAACTTGTCAATTGGGGAGTTACTATCATTCCCATTTGGTTCGTAGGCATGACCTTATACCAACGGATTTACGCCTCCAAGAATAAAAAGCAGGCCCAAAGTGCCTGGTTTATTGCCGGTTTGTTCGAGTGGCCGCTGATGGCACTTATGGGAACTGTTTTAGGGATGTTTGCACGTGTGGCTTTTGAAAACGGCATGTTTACCGGTGCCGGTTATCCTCCCGGGGCCGGCATTGATTCCGAGACGGCACTTCCTGTATTGTTAAACACTGTTTTGCCGGCCGGATTAATGGGACTGATGCTGGCGGCTTATTTTTCCGCCATTTTATCGACAGCCGACAGTTGCCTGATGGCAGCCTCCGGAAATGTTCAGACAGACATCCTGGACAGGATCATTAAACCGGCTAAAGGAATGAAAGCGCAATTGAGGGTTTCCCAGATCATAACACTGGGCATAGGTGCCCTTGCACTGGTTCTTGCCCATTCCATGAGCAATGTATTGGAGCTTATGCTTTATTCGTATGCTTTTATGGTTTCAGGCCTTTTTGTACCCATACTGGCCGCACTGTACACCAGGAATCCGAATGCCTCAGCTGCGCTTTCGGCAATGATAGCCGGAGGAACCACTACCATTCTTTTGATAATTTTAAAAGTGCCTCTTCCGTTCGGTTTGAATGAAAATATTTTTGGTATAACTGTATCGGCTGTAGTTTATATTCTTATATCTATCTTTACGGTCAAATCCGGAAAAAAACTATCTAATCCATGAAAAACATAGTCTTTGCATTTCTTTTTCTGACGGCCTGTACCCCCAGACCTCAGGTGCTGATCAATCAGCTGGGCCATTATCCCGATAGCGAAAAAATTGCCATTACAGAGGGATCCTATGCCGGAACGTTCCGGGTAGTAGACGAACAAACCGGCGAAACGGTTTATGAAAACACAGCGGGGGAAACGGTCGCTTCCCCTTTTTCGGGAAAAATGCTGACAAAACTGGATTTTACCCCGTTGAACAAACCCGGAACATACCGCGTTACAACAGAAAACGGAACATCATCACCTGTTTTCAGCATTGATTACAATGTGTTGGCACCGCTGGCAAAGAAGGCTCTGGAAGCCTTTTACCTGCAACGGTCAGAACCCGGTCATCCGGACACATCGGTAATGATCCATGCTTCTGCCGTGTCTTCCGAAAGACCTGAAGGTACGGTCATTTCTTCTCCAAAAGGATGGTATGATGCCGGAGATTACAACAAATACATTGTGAATGCTTCTTATACCACAGGGCTTGTCCTTGCGGGATGTGAACAATATTCAGGGTATTCACTGAATGAAAAAATCCTGGAAGAAATGATGTACAACCTGCAATGGGCCCTGACCATGCAGGATCCCTTTGACGGCGGGGTTTATCACAAGCTGACCACTCCCTCTTTCGAAGGATTTATTAAACCCGCAGAATGTAAACAACAGCGGTACGTGGTTCAGAAAACCGTAACGGCCACATTGGATTTTGCTGCATCTATGGCTCAGGCAGCCCGGATCTGTCGGCAATTTCCGGAATACTCACAGGCTGCCGCTGCAATGGAAGAAGCCGCTGCTTATGCATACGGGTGGGCACTGAAGAATCCCGATGTCCTGTACAATCAATTTGAAATGAACAAACAATATGATCCCGACGTCCAGACCGGAGCTTACGGAGACCGTTCCGCCCGCGATGAGTTTTTCTGGGCTTCCTGCGAATTGTACCTGACAACCGGGAACGAATCCTATTACGAGAATGCGATGGAATATGCTCCCGGATCGTTTAGCGCGCCTACGTGGAACAATGTGGACGGATTGGGCTATTTTGCGTTATTGACACACGGAAAGGCAACAGAAACCATGAAACAGCATTTGATCAGTTTCTGTGACAGTATTGCCCGGAATGCACAGGGAGCCGCTTACGCATCTTCTTACGGAAACGAGGGCCGGGATTTCTTCTGGGGTTGTCTGTCTGAAAGTTGCCTGAGCAATGCCATTTCCCTTCTTTACGGTTACGGGCTGGAAGGGAACAGGGGTTATCTTGATCAGGCATATCACAATATGGACTACCTCTTGGGCAGGAATCCGCTGGGTTATTGTTATGTAACGGGCATGGGAACAAAAAGCCCCTTGAATCCGCACCATCGCCTGGCGGCCACAGACGGTATACCAGGACCGCTTCCGGGTTTCCTTGTTGGCGGTCCCAATCCAGCAAAACAAGACGGATGTGATTATCCGTCAGACCTCCCGGATGAAAGTTATGTGGATATTGTGGAATCTTATGCTTCCAATGAAGTTGCCATAAACTGGAACGCTACTTTGTTGCATCTTGCGGTTGCTCTGGATGCACTTTCCCTGCAGCCCTGACACGCCATAACTGCCAGCTGTTCC
The DNA here is from genome assembly GCA_041652255.1 of Bacteroidales bacterium. Classification (GTDB taxonomy): domain Bacteria; phylum Bacteroidota; class Bacteroidia; order Bacteroidales; family UBA932; genus DMER64. Next base: position 14,003 of record JBAZHT010000014.1, on the reverse strand, counting down.
ATATATTCTGCCACAATACATAGGTGGCGGGAACGATCGATGCCATGGGGTATAGGTATATTTGTGTCATCCAGACAGCCAGCAATGTGTTTTTCTGTCCCAGAGCCTGCCCGCCTCCTATACTGTCCCCGTACTTTTTGCCTATCCATCTTCCAACGGCAAACAGCATGATGCATTCCAACAGGGAGATCAAGGTCATGATCAAAATGGCAGGAATGCCCGAACGGTCCTGGTGAATGATGAACTCTATAGTCTGACCGAAAACGAGTGTTAATGCAAAAGCCCACAGGTAAAAGGGAACGTTCCGGAAGCGCACGATCCCTTTGCCTATCTTAGGAAAAAAACGCTGACATATCAAAGCTGCAATAAGCGGAAATACTATGATGGGAGCAACCCTTTTTATGATTAGCCAGGCGGATGCCAGGAACGGCATACCTGCCGTATCCCCGGCAAAGGTAAAGATCAACGGAGCGGTCAGGGCAAGAACTATATTGTTCAAAATGGTATAGGCGATCATATTGGACATCTTCGCGCCCAGAATGACGGCAATGACCGTTGAAGATACTGCTACCGGAGCCAGTATTCCCATCATAGTCCCTTGTGCAATAACCTGGTTAACGGGTCGCAGTATGAAATACAAACCCATGGCTGTCCCGGTCTGAAAAAGGATCAGCCACAGATGCAGCGGTCTAATGCGGACATCCCTGACATCCATATCACACAACGTCATAAACAGGATCAGAAAGATCAGGTAAGGAGTAAGGAATTGCAACCGGGCACAAAATCCGTGAAACAGGGACCCGAGCAACAAGGCGACAGGGAGAGCGTACGGCCTGAATTGATCTAAACGGACGTTCTTAATGTTCATTGTTGCCTTTTTTATCTCTTTGACGGAACTGGATGGTAAGTTTCCTTACTATCTTGAAATTGAAGAGAAATTCCCCCGCAAATACACGCAAAACCGTATATACGGGTATGGCAATAAGCATTCCGGTCAAACCTCCTATACCGGCTGCTGCCAGAATAACAATAAACAATTCCAGGGGGTGTGCCTTAACGCTTTTTGCATAGATCAGGGGATGGAATACAAGCAGATCAATAATGTACGTAACCAGGAACACAAGAAAGATCAGTAACAAAAACGAACCCGGGGACAAGGAAGCTGTCCCAGAGTAATAATAATGCAGAAAACCCGTAAAAAGAACGCCCAGAATACCAGTCAGCGGTCCAATGTAGGGAATCACAAATAGTATTCCGGATATGAATGCCATAACCAGGGAAAACCGGAACGGTATCCCACACAGAAACGTCCATCCCAGGGTGTTCAGAAATGTTACGGCCGTGATCTCGGCAAAAATACCGATGAAATACCGGGTCAACAGGTTGTATGAATTGGTGAGAGCCCTGCGTGCTTTGGGTTCGTTTTTATCATTGAACAGGCTGGCTACCATATTGGTGAACATGTTCTGTTCTTTCAGGAAAAAGAAAGTGATAAAAAGAACTACAAAAAAACCTATAAAGAACCGGATCGTATAACCGGCAAAGGAAGTGAAGAACACTTCCACACGGTCCAGATCTATTACCGGGGATAACACCGCCTGCAGCAGCCCCCGGACTGTCATGGGTTCCAGTGTGTTGTGGAACAATTCATCCAGGAAAACGTTCAATTTTTCCAGGGGAACCTGCAGCCTGGCCTCAAGCAGTGTAAAGTCCAGTTTGCCGATAATACCGGCAAATTCTCCCAGGACAGGCAGGAAGATGAACAAAAAGAGCAAAAAAACACCCGCCAGACATAAAAGTGTCAATAAGGCACTTACCCAGTCGGGTAATTTAAATTTTCCCAGGTGCAGCCGTCTTAGTGCCTTAACTACCGGTTTTCCTATCAGGGACAAAACCGCTGCAATAAGTATGTATGTCAGGATGTCGCTGAAATACCAAAAGAGAAATCCTGCCACAGCTACAACTATGCCAATAATTACATACCGGGAAAAGCTTTTCATTTATATTCTGAAGCGTCTTTCGATCACAGACCAGTCCAGGATATCCCAGAAAGCCTTGATATAATCCGGCCTTTTATTCTGATAATCCAGGTAATAGGCATGCTCCCATACATCACAGGTCAACAAGGGGTCCTGTTTTTTGGCCAACGGGCATCCGGCATTGGATTCCTGAGTAATAGCCACTCCGCCGTCCTGATCACGAATAACCCATGCCCATCCGGCTCCGAATAATGTGGCAGCTGCTTTTGAAAAAGCTTCCACGAATTTGTCGAATGTACCGAAACTTTTTTCAATGGCTCTAAGCAATTCGTTTTCGGGACGTTTTTTGACTTCATTCATGGGTTTGAACTGTTCAAAATAAAACGTGTGATTGAAAACCTGTGCGGCATTGTTGAAAATGGGTCCGGCAGGAGCTTTTTGAATAATCGTCTGGAGCGGGACATCTTCGTATGGTGTACCTCCAATGAGATTATTCAGGTTGTTCACATAGGCCTGATGGTGTTTTCCGTAGTGGAATCCGATTGTCAGGTCGCTTATGACCGGTTTCAGATCATCCGGTGCAAATGGTAATGGAGGTAATTGATGTGTCATAATAAATCGTATTAAGTCTCAGACAAATATACTTAAAAATTATTACTTTTGCTAAATGGAATTGATAAGATTGGGCAAAAGGAACGAAGCGCAGTACAACCTGCTTGTGCAGGAACAACACGACATTTTTCTGAAAAATGCCGCCGCTGACCGATTGCCTGAGGATCTGGACAGGATCAGACAGGCATACGAATACGCATACCAGGCTCACGCAAAACAAACACGCAAAACAGGAGAACCTTATATTTTACATCCCATAGCCGTAGCCCGCATAGTTAATGAAGAGATCGGCCTGGGAACGAATCCCATTATTGCCTCCCTGCTTCACGACGTTGTGGAGGATACACCCCATACCGTGGAAGAAGTCAGGGAACTTTTTGGGGAGGATATTGCCTTTTTGGTGGAAGGGCTGACCAAAGAAAAGAAAGAGCAGTACGAACTTTCCATGCAGGTGGACAACATTCGCAAGATGTTGCTGACCATTCAGTACGATATCCGGGCATTATTGATTAAACTGGCTGACAGGTTGCATAACATGCGCACCCTGGCGGATATGCCCCTGAATAAACAAATGAAGATCACCGGGGAAACCGATTTTTTCTTTGCGCCGCTGGCCAACCGGCTGGGACTCTACAAAGTAAAAACGGAACTGGAAAACCTTAGTTTCAGGTTTCGTTCCCCGGAAGAGTATACACGCATACAAAGGATCCTGGATGATTATACCCAGGAAACCCTAAGCATCAGGAACCGTTTTGTTGCCCCCATAGAACAAAAACTCAGAGAAAGCGGGATAGACGCAGTAATTTCACAGGATATAAGGAGTGTCTATTCCATATGGCGTCATATGAAGCAGAAACAGGTGCCTTTTAACCGCCTGGAAAGCATCTATGTATTCAATATTGTATTTCAAAACATGACAGGCGAATGTCCAATTTCAGAGAAGAATCAGTGCCTGAAAATCTATTCCCTGATTACCGACCTGTACCTGGAACGGGTAGGCAGTTTTCACAATTATGTGGACAATCCCAAAGCAAACGGCTATGAAGCACTCCATTGTATGTTTATGACAGAACACGGAACGTGGGCTGAAGTTCATATAAAAAGTGCCCGCATGGAAGAAGCCTCCGTACACGGATGTATTGTGAAACGTCATAAAAATGTGGGAATAGGCGGAGTGGACGCCTGGGTGGAAGAATTCCGGGGAACACTCAAGGATATGGTATACCACGACGGGTTCAACAACAAAGACGGATTTTTCCTGGAAGGCGTTAAAGCCAATTTATACAACGACGATATCCGTGTATTTACACCCAAAGGGGAACAGATCATGTTGCCCAGCAATGCCACTGCCCTGGATTTTGCCTATGTTATCCATTCCGAGATAGGGAACCATTCCCAGTTTGCACGTGTCAACGGCATGCTGTGTTCCATCAAGACGGTCCTCAAACGGGGAGATCGCGTAGAAATTGGAACAGATTCCAATATCATGCCCCAGAAAGACTGGCTGGATGCCGTAGTGACCTATAAGGCAAAATCGTGTATCAGGAGTGCACTTCGTAAACAGAATATATCGGTCAAGCCGTCCAGGTACATATTTGCCAAGTGCTGTTCCCCATTGCCCGGAGACGAATTACTTGGTTTTGAAGCCCAGGACGGAAGCGGAAAGGTTTTTGTACATACCCGGGATTGTGAAAGAGCAATTAAATTGTCTACTGAACACGGAGAAACCATTGTAAATGTGGATATTGAAGTTGATGAATCCACATTTTACCCGGCACATCTTCACGTTTTTGGCGTGGATCGCAGGGGTATCACCTTTGAAATTTCCCAGATCATATCTGAAGAGTGGGGCGTGAACATCAACAGCATGACCATGTCTACCCGGGACTCATTATTTGACAGTGACATTCATTTGGAAGTCCGGTCGGCCAAAGAGATCAACAACATCATAAAACGTTTGGAATCGGTGCTGGGTGTAGAAGAAGTAAGACGTGTCACTATAGGACGCCGCTGATCATTTTCCGGGCTTTTTCCAGATCTTCCGGTACGTCAATGCCACGGACACTGTCCGCGACCTCCACCATCTTTATATTCATTCCGTATTCAAGGAACCTCAGGTTTTCCAGCTTTTCCGACAATTCCAGCGGTCCCGGAGTCAGGGAGGCAAACCTTAACAGGGCGTCCCGTCGAAAAGCGTAAATCCCTATATGTTTGTAGACGGGAGCACGAAATTCCTCCGGATTGCGGGAATAAGGAATGGGAGACCGGGAGAAAAGGAGGGCGAATCCCCGGCGGTCCGTAACCACTTTGACCACGTTCGGATTTTCAAACCCTTCAGGATCGCTGATGGGAGCCATCAGGGAAGCCACATCAATGCTTTTAGCCTCCGGTGCCCGGAAAGCATCCATCAAGGCTTTCAGGGAACTTGCCGAGGTGAAGGGCTCGTCGCCCTGCACGTTCACGATCAGCTCGGCGAGGGGAAAATCAGCGGCCGCATGGGCAATCCTGTCGCTGCCGCAAAGATGCTGGCGGTGGCTCATGAGGGCTTTGCCTCCGTGGGAAGTGATCTCCCGGAATATTTCTTCACTGTCGGTCACTACGGCCACTTCCCGGAAAAGACCGGTATTCAGGACGGCCAGGTAAGTTTGCAGGATAACCGTTTTATCCCCGAGTTTTTGCATCAGCTTTCCCGGGAAACGTTGTGATGCATACCGGGCAGGTATAAGGGCGATCGTGTACATATCAGTCAAAGGTATAATTTTCAAAATAACTGCGGATGCTTTCCCTTAAATTTACCCGTATACTGTTTTGTGCGGGTCAAAGGATGACGATATCCCTGTTTGAAAGGAAGGAAATACCAGTTTTAAAGGAACATAAGACAGGCTCCCGGGGCCTGCTTCAAGGCGTGCAGAGTATACCGGGAATTCACCGCTACCGTAGTAATAAGCGCCGTTCAATTGAACTTCCAGCGAAACGGGCATACCCTGTGCTTGTATCATACCGGGGGGCAGTATCATATCCGGGACAGCTTCAGAAAGATCCTCAAACAAGGTGGAATCTACCCGGCAAATGGCTTTCTGTTCAAGGCTGTCCGGGCGCAATCCCATAAATCCGTTGATATACAGGGGAACATTGCCAATAACCGTTTCACAGTCCCTGAAGTAATAGTCGTCAAAATTGTTTTCCAGTGTAATATATCCCCTTACCAAAAAAGGAATGCGATCAAACAAGGTGTCTTTTCCGACTATCAGTGTATTGGAATAGGAATCTATATCTGCCTTGAGAGCAGATCCGGTCAACGGGGATTTTGCCGTCATTTCGCGAATGCTTACGCGGTAGATCACCGTGTCTGCCATATCTTCATAAGAAAAGAGAAGCGTGTCGGAAGCACTCAGTTTACCAATGGAATAAGTATAACCAGCAGAGGTTGTATCTCCGGATGTGCCGGAAAAAATTTCCCAGTTGGAAGTATCGGTTGTATTCGTAAAAAGACGGATAGTGGTATGCTCCAGGGACAGCATTGGGATCAGGATCTTTTTCCTAAGCAATGAAAAAGGTCTTACAACGGCTTCTATCTTGTTGAATGTCAGTAGGGAATCTGCCCATTCTCTCTCAGGATCGGGGCAAGGAACAATGATATGGCCGTCTTTTAAAGTTATGGTAACATTGGGATAATTTTTCAGCACATTGACTGATGCTTCCGACAATGAAACCGTGGCGTCCAGGTATTGATTGGCATAACGGTTGATCAGTCCGGTCAGCCGTTCCGGTGACAGGATCATGGCAACGGCAGTTGTCAGAATGACCGACAGCAAGACAAGCGATCCGATCACAAATATCAGCAGACGCCAACCCTTTTTCATAAAAGCGAAATTACATTTTTTTAATGGTATAGCGCAACATTTAGCATGTTTTACGCATCTTTGCATTATACTTTCCCGTTTTGCGCACTATGAAAAAAATCCTTTCTATTCCAATCGTTTTCTTTATTCTTACCCTGGCTTTTACAGGCTGTAAAAAAGAAGACACGGTGTATTACATAAACAGTCACCCGCAGGAATTGCATTTTGGAAGCGAAGGAGGCACGGATACGGTTGCCGTTACTTCCAATTCCGCCTGGACGGTAGATATTCCGGAAGTGTGGTGTACTACAAATCTTTCCTCTGTATCCACATCTGTAAAGACCGTTTACCTGCGTTTTTCTGTGCAAAAGAATACTTCCGGGGCAGCCCGCGCACAGGACGTGGTGATCCAGTCAAAATCCAACAGCAGTATAAAATCCGTGATTACCGTTTTCCAGGCTTACGAGAGCGGTCCTGACGATCCGGATCCCCCCGTGACTGCCGATACCCTGACATTGAGCATTACTGACATTGAAATTCCCTGCAGAGGGGGGGATTATGATTTTTCTCTTTTCTCTGATACTACATGGACGTATGAAGGGAGTAACGCTTCCTGGTGCAACCTTGCTCCTGCGCAGGAAGCGGGAGGGCGGGGAGTATACCCGTTTACGTTCATTGCCGATATGTCCAAAAGCACCCAGACCAGGACGGCCGTGCTGGCGTTCAAGACAGTTAACGATACCATAGCATTCCTGCATGTCACACAACGTCCTTTGGGAATATCCGTTCCGGAAGACCTGATCGCTTTCCGGGATGATGTCAACGACAAAAAAGACCTCAGACCCTGGATGGACAGCGACAGTACCGTACATTTGCTTGCCAATCTGGATATGTCTTCCGTTGCAGACTGGACTCCCATAGGGGAACATACCTATTACCTGTTGTTCAACGAGAGGAACAGCAGTTTTTCCGGAACTTTTAACGGGAATAACCATGCGATCAGTAACCTTAACATAACAGGGACGACCTACAGATCTACCGGTCTTTTCGGTTCGGTTATCAATGCTGAAATAAGGGATCTGATCCTGGATCAGTCCTGTTCTGTCACCGTTACTCCCGGAGATTATCAATACATGGCAACCGGCGGCATTTGCGGAACCCTTGCCGGCGGTACCGTTAACAATTGTCATTTCCGCGGCTCCATAAAAGTTTCCGGCAACAGCACCAGTGCATCCACAGGAGGAATAGCCGGAGTAATGACTACCGATCTGTATCATAATCCGGCTGTTGTTTCCTACAGTTCCAATAGTGGTTCGGTAGAAGGATTGTACGAAACCGGAGGGATTGCAGGAACGCAAACAACGTCTGTTATCAGTTATTGTGAAAACAAAGCCGGGGCGGTCGTCAAAGGGATCGAATCCACGGGCGGGATATGCGGCTATTCCGGTATTGATGCCACGATCAGGAATTCACAAAACAGAGGTACCGTACAGGGAACCGAAAATATGACAGGGGGAATTTGCGGGGATCAGTACGATGGTTCCCTGATCAAAGATTGTGTAAACCTCGCAGATGCCTTCATTAAAGGCGCTTCATTCACGGGAGGCATATGCGGTTATTCCAGGGTGACCTGTACCATAGAAAATTGTGAGAACAAATCCGATATTTCCGGTTCAGACAACCTGGGAGGCATATGCGGGGTACAATACCTGACTTGCACAATAAAGAATAGTTCAAATAACGGGGACATAACGTCCCTGGGAACGGAAGATGAGGAATCTGCCTGGACAGGAGGTATTGCCGGCGGAAATATCAATTCCGATATCCTGGATTGTGACAATGCGGCTACGGTCAGGGGTGAGACTGCAGCAGGCGGTATTGCCGGGTATTTTTACGGGGACAATGCTTACCGTGTGAACGGATGCAGCAACACCGCACATGTGGAAGGATTACAGAGTGTGGGAGGTATATGCGGTTCAGTTTCCGGGGCTTTATTGACTATCAATCAGGGAAATAACAGCGGTACCGTTACCGGAAATTCCAGTGTGGGAGGTATCGCCGGAACACTTACCGACAATGCATCTGTAGAAGGATCCGTGAACCAGGCTACAGCAGCGATCAATGCTTTGGAGGGGCCTGCCGGCGGTATAGCCGCCATGGTGGATAAGTCCGGTTCCGATATCATCAATTGTAAAAATTACGCACCGGTCACTTCCACCTGGATTGCCGGTGGGATTGCCGCTTATACAAAAGGCGTTTTAAAACAATGCCTGAATACGGGAGCCATAACCACTCCTTTAAGCGGGGTGGCGGAAGGTTCCCAGGATGAAGAAGGCATTACGGAAGGGGACATATATGACATAACCGTCTCCGGAGGCATTGCCGGGGTGTCGTCTTCAACGGTTGACGGGTGTGAGAACCGTGGCGTTGTATCCGGTTATTCGGCCGGAGGGGTCGTTGCCCGTTTTACATCCGGATCTACCTTGTATAAGGTGAAAAACTGTATCAACAGTGGGGCTGTTACCGGTCGTAAAAGTGCCGGAGGTGTAGTGGCTTCCAATACCAGCGGCGGCACAATGGAACTGAATGAGAATTCGGGACTCGTTACGGGATCTTTCTTTGTAGGAGGCATAGTGGCCGAGAACCTGAGAGGCAAGCTCAATGAATGTACGAATTCGGGAACCATAACCGGTACGGAAACGGAAATGGATGATACGTATTTTGCCATAGCCGGAATATGTGCGTTCAATGAAGCGGGAAATCTTACCGGTTGTGTAAATTCCGGATCTGTAACTCGTGTGAGCCGGACCGGCAAAAGCAAATTTGTGGGCGGCGTAGTAGGGGTAACAGGACGGGGATCTTATTATTCGGGTGGCGAATTGAAAGCGTGTTCCAATTCAGGACCCGTTAGCGGCTATATAAATACGGATCTGGGTATGAATTGCTTTGTGGGCGGTTTTTGCGGCTTCTTTGTGTCGGGTCCCGCCCCTGTAGATTGTACCAATGCCGGCACCGTGAACGGAGAGCCTGCCAGCGATGCGAATATGTACGGAGGAACCAATTAAACTTTTCAACTGATTATGATAAAGCCTTTTAAGATCTTGCTGTCTCTTTTGACAGGTTGCATTTTGTTGACACCTTTCGCTTGCTCCAGGCGCCCTGAAACACTGAAAGTGATGTCCTACAACATCCGCCTGTCTCTGGTGGATGACGGGGAACACAACTGGGATATCCGCAAGCCGGCTTCCATCACAATGATCAATACACTGCAACCCGATGTCTTTGGCGTGCAGGAACCGGTATGGGAACAGATCCATTACCTGCTGGACAGCCTCCCGGCTTACGCCAAACTGGGGGTTGCACGGGAAGACGGGGATTCCCTGGGGGAATTCTCGGCCGTATTTTACTTGAAGGACAAATTCGAGGTGTTGCGGGAAGGAGATTTCTGGCTGAGTGAAACGCCCGATGTGCCTTCTCTGGGATGGGATGCCGCACACAAAAGGATCGTTACCTGGGGCGCTTTTAAAAACAAGGAAACCGGGAACTCCTTTTATTTATTCAATACACATTTTGACCACATAGGCAAGGTGGCGCGAAAAGAGTCCGCACGTCTTTTGATGGACAGGATAGCGGAGATTACCGTGGACGCTCCCGTCATTTTTATTACCGGGGATTTCAATGCGACTATTGATGATCCGCTCTTTGATCCGGTTAAGGCACACTTTTTGGATGCCAGACAGGAGGCCCCTCTTACGGACACCCTATCCACTTACAACGGATGGGGCTCGTACAACGGGGCTCCCATAGACCATATATTTTACCGCGGTGCAGAAGCGCTGACCTACCGTACCGTGACCGATGACTTTGGCGTTCCCTACGTCTCTGACCATTACCCGGTGTTGGCTGTTTTTGAATACGAACTAAAATAAGATATACTACCAATGAAGAAACAAGGAATCCGCATGATCAAGGGGCTGCTGGCAATGGCTCTGTTTGCAATGCTAACCGTATCCTGCCAGAAACATTATTCCGTATCCGACTTGCTGGGAACATGGAGTTACGACGATGAACCCGCTTACACCGTTACGTTCCGGGAAGACGGAACCATGGGATACACGGCTCCCGTATCTGCGCCTACCTATACACCCACCTACACCCTGGACGGCATTTATATATACGTCCGGGTAATAGTAGGCAGTGCCACCGTAAGCGATGTTGTTGAGATCCGTTCACTGGACTCAACCACAATGGTGTTGTATTACGACGGAGACCTTCTTTTTGACGGACAATCCCTGGACGGGGAATACATTCTGACCAAAAAATAGTCCCGAAAGTTTACAATTCTTTGATCCTGATATTGCGGAACCACAACCTGGAACCGTGTCCCAGGAACCCGATCTTTCCTCCCTTACGCTCCAGCCCGGGATGCTCTCTGCCGTCAATGGGACCTGCGCTGGTGTCGCCTTCCGTGATGACTTCCCCGTTTAAGGTAACGCGGATGGTTGTGCCTTTGACGTAGATCTCCTGTTGGTTCCATTCACCCACGGGACGCAGGGCATCGCGGTTATGGGCCGGGATCACCCCGTAGACGGATCCGTGGTACTGGTAATCCAGCAGCCAGGGCTGGTAAATAGGATCAAAATGGTCCAGGATCTGGATCTCCATGCCTTCGTAAGCAGCGTCTCCCGTGCCGGGTGTACGAATTCCCACCCCGTTGTTGGCTCCCGGGGTGAGCTTGAATTCAAAGCGGAAAATGAAATCATCATACTCTTTCACGGTATACAGATCTCCGAATCCCTGATCGGTGGGCCGGACCTCCAATACGCCGTCACGTGTGAAATAATCGGTCTTGTTGCCGGTCCATTGGTGCAATGTGGTGCCGTCAAAAAGGATCTCAAAACCTTCTGCTTCTTCCTCTGCAGATAGCGTAAAAGGTTGGGGGCGTTCCAGTTCCCGCACGTAAATATCGCGGTAGGCAACCTTGCTGCCGTGTGCCTGGAGTTCAATGGCCCCGTAAGGGAAAATGGGCTGTGAGCGGTCCCAGTAATTCTCCATGATCACGTTGTCCACCACCAGCTCTCCGTTCAGGTACACCGTAACGCGTTCCCCTTCCATGCGGATGAAAAAGCTGTTCCATTCACCCAGCCGGTTGTCGGCCACGTGCGACGGAGCCGAGGGGTTTTTCGCGTTGTTGTACAGTCCGCCGGATCCAACCTGGGCTCCTACGTGAACGCGGGCAGTATCCCAGATTTGTACCTGGGGCGAACCCCTCAGGTAGATCCCGGCATCGGCCTCGGGGCCTTCCGGGTAAAGCAGCCAGTCCACGTACATTTCAAAGTCTCCGTAGGCCTTTTTGGTACACAGGTTGTCTCCTTTGCCCAGGAACAGCAGTTTCCCGTCTTCAACCACCCACTGGCTGAATGCCACTTTGTCGGCTTCTTCCTGTGCCCGGGCCAGTTCTTTCGGGTCCATTTTGCTGCGGGAGACGGGATTGCCCACAAGACCCTGCCAGCCTTCCAGGTCCTTTTCATTGAAAATCTGCTCAAAACCACGATCTTCCGGCAATTCGGCCAGGTATTTCTTCACGTTCTGTATGTCGTATATACTGTCCGTATAATCGGCTTTCTCCAGGATCTGCAGCACCTTTTCCATCCATGCTGTTACCTGCGGACCGTGGAATTCCTTGTGGTTCACCGCCAGCCGGTAAATGTTCATGGCAGCTGTCAGGGCAATGTTTTTGTGGCCGGATTCCAGGTAAGGAGCGGATGCCACCATGGCCTGGAATGCTCCGGTATTTCTCATTTGTCCCAGCAAAGCCGCTATGTCTTCCGGATTATTCACCCGTTCCAGCGCTTTACGCAAAAAGACCACCTTTTGTGCACCGGCCGGGTTCCACCGGTTGATCAGGGCTATGTAGTCCTGTACGTTTCCTTCTTCCAGGTAGCGTTCACTCAAAAAATCCACCGCTCTTTTGGTACCGGTCCCGGCCAGCGGAGCATAATAAAGAGGTTGCGATTCCGCAGCGGCCTGTTGCATCCGGGCCATCAACAGGTCGTATTGTTCTTCTGCCGAAAATCCGGACAGACTGGCCAGAATGGCCTGTTGCAAGGGTGCTGTCAATGCTTCCGGGGATTTCTCAAGCAGGAGGAAATACGTTTCCCGGTTATCGGGGAGGGCTACACCGCTCAAAGCTTGGGCAGCAGCCAGGCGAACCTCAGGGGCAGGATCTTCCAGGGCTTCCAGCACCAGCGGTTCATTTTCCCGGGATTTCCGCGCTCCCAGCAAGGCCAGGGCAGCCGTTTTCCCGGCCGTCGAAGTGTTGGGGTAGACATTCAGAACAGCCTGTACCACATCTCCTCCCGAAGCCAGCAGGCACTCCAGTGCCAGGTCTGTTCTCAGGGAATCGGGGCTTATCAGCATCCCGGCCAGGATCTGCGGACTTTGTTCTCCCGGCGTGTTCAAAATGGCACGGGCCGAGGCTTCGGCCACTTCAAGGTCTTCGTGGGCCAGCCAGGGATCGGCAATGTACGGGACCAGGGCGGGATTGCGTTGCGTGCCCAGCCAGTCCAACACATCGGCAAGTGCCGGTGCGGAAAGGCGTTTCATCTTTTTCATGATTGCCGAGTTGACCACCGGCGAAAGGAACGGGCGGGTGCCTTCCAGGGCGGTCCTGCGGTAGGAGCGGTCCGGATCGTTCAGGGCGCGTAGCACGGTCCGCATTTCTTTTTCTTGTCGCAGGTCCAGCAGCAAAGACAGGGCAAAACACCTTACCTGGAAATCGTTTCCGGATTTGACCAGGGAACGGAGTACCCGTGTGGATTTCTTGGGATCGGCCTGGGCTACCCGTGCCAGGTAATTCAGAAAGTCGAATGCCGGTGCCTGGGACATCACGTCAAAGGCAGCGATCGTCCCGCATCGGGAAAGGGATTGCCAGACCAGGGGAAGCTGCTCTTTGTTGCCGGTTTGGGCCAGGCTCATCAGCAGTTTTTCCGCCAGGGGGGATCCCAGCCGGCCCAGACCGGTGATGGTCTCGGCCCGTAAAGGCGCGCTCAGCAACAGATCAACAGCCTCCGGTCCTCCTATGGCAGTGATCGCCCGTATGGCAGTGCCGCCCAGTTCTTCGGAAAACATGTAAGGGGCCAGAACATTCAGGCTTTCGCCGGAGCCCAGCAATTGCAGTTGCCTGATGAAAAAGGCCTTGATCAGTGGGTCTTCCGTTTTCTCAAGGGCTTTGGCGTAATGATGCGCCACCTGCGTGCGGACTCCTTCATCCACATCGGGGCGGGTTACGTATTGAACCATCCCGTCCAGGGCATATTCGGCCTGGGGCAGGGACGTTCCGTCGCTCCTGAGTTTTTGGGCAAGCATCAGGACACCTTCTTCGCCTGTTGACAACAGGTCTTCCATCAACCGGCTGAAAAGGGCTTCATTGGCAGCCGGCAGCTGGTTAAGGGCATCGCCCACCTTGGTGGCGGTCGTTCTATGGGCATCCTGGGCGTGCAATGAAGGCAATGTGCCCAGGAGGATTAGTAGTATTATTGAGATTGTCTTTTTCATAATGTTCAGATTT
>JBAZHT010000013.1:0-30395 GCA_041652255.1 Bacteroidales bacterium | reverse complement strand
GTAGCCACGGTCATTTACCTGGCGCTGGCCTGGCTGCTTACCTGGCTGCTCGACAAGGTGGAGATTTCCGTTGATCCAAAAAGAAAACGCATTCGTAAAATGAAGGAGGAGACCGTATGATAGAGGTTAGGCATTTATCCATGAAATTCGGGGACCTGGAAGTTCTCAAAGATATTAACGCAGAGGTGAAGAAAGGAGAGGTCATTTCCGTGATCGGTCCTTCAGGGACAGGGAAAAGCACTTTCCTGAGGTGTCTGAATTTGCTGGAAACCCCCACCGGCGGAGAGATTTTCATTCAAGGCGAACCCATCCTGCAAAAAGGAACCGACGTGCCCCGCATCCGCCGTAAAATGGGTATGGTCTTCCAGTCCTTTAACCTGTATGCGCACCTGACCGTCCTGGAGAATTTAACGCTTGGTCCGGTGATCCTTTTGAAAAAGAAACGGGCCGAGGCAGACCGCAAGGCCATGGAGTTGCTCAAAATGGTTGGATTGGCCGAGAAAGCCTACAATTTCCCTGACGAGTTGTCGGGCGGGCAACAGCAGCGTATTGCCATTGCCCGTTGTCTGGCCATGGATCCCGAGATATTACTCTTTGACGAACCCACCTCGGCGTTGGATCCCACTATGGTGAGCGAGGTGCTGGCCGTGATCCGCCGTCTGGTGCGCGAAGGCATGACCATGATGATCGTTACGCATGAGATGGAATTTGCCCGCAGTATTTCCAGCCGTGTCTTCTATATGGATGAAGGCGTTATTTATGAAGAAGGCTCCCCGTCCCAGATCTTTGACAACCCCGTCAGACCAAAAACCAAAGCCTTCATTCACCGGGTACGCAGCCTGCAGTTTCACATAAACAGTCCGTTTTTTGACCTATACCGGCTACAAGGAGAAATGATCCGGTTCTGCGAAAAACACGTCATCCCGTCCAAGATCTGTAACCGGCTGCAAATCATGGCCGAAGAAGTCCTTCAAATGCAGCCCGATCACACCAATGTCCTGTTGGAATTATCCTATTCGGAAAAAGAAGAAAAATTATTGCTGGAATGTTCCGGAGAAGGAGATTCCTACAATCCTATGGAAATGAAAGAACATGAAATGCGGGTTTCCATGCTCAACGCACTCTGTGAAAAAGTGGAATATACCTACCATGACGGCAAAAACATGATCCTGCTGGAAGTGAAGAGGTAAGGCGCATTTGGCGCACCACCCGCCCTCTACCAACGAACTCCCGCAAGGAGCAATGCCTGGCAACAGCGCTCGCCCCGCCGGGAGTACTACCGTAACAAGGCTGATTGGGATTAGCTGGAGGGTAGTAAGTTGCTGAAAATGCGAAAACGTTTCTAAAACGCACATAAACAGATTGTTGTGTATTTTTATAACATAGCCGTTACTTACCACCTCCCGCATAGCATTGAAGACCGCCGGGCGGTTATTGATGCAGCAAAGCGCATAAACTTCAAGGTCGCTTCACGGCTAAGAACGGAGCGCCTCGGCAAAAGAAAAAGCGCTCCGTTCTTAGCCGTGAAGTGGTCTCCTGTAGGAAAGGCTATAGCCTCGGCAAAAAGAAAGAGCTTAAGGCAGGGATATGGAACCTTCTGCGCCAAAACCGTTCTACTTGTATTCAACGATTACTCCGGGAGGTAAACATATACCGGACCAGGAATATGATGTCCATGGATTCAGTGCCAGGTTAAGGTAAAGATGAAGATCCGGGCTGTTAGTGCATGCATACAAATTCCTGATAGCAGGACTCCCGCTTATATCCAGAACATCCAGCAGGTTATCGGTACAAACCAGGTACCACAGATCGGGATGGTTGCTGATATGAATGGTCCCGTTACCCCTGAGTGCTTATTTGCATAACAAAAATAAATAAAAAATGGAATTTGTGGCGCAACCCTGTGGGTTTTTGGCGCAATCAAACTCCATTTGAAAAAGTCGGGGTGGCCCGACTCGAACGGGCGACCCCCTGCTCCCAAAGCAGGAACGCTAACCAACTGCGCTACACCCCGAGACTTTAGGGCTGCGAAGATAGGGATTTTTTTTGTATTTTTGTGATTAAGGGAATACAATGAAATTAATTATTATAGCCAACCGTCTTCCGGTAAGGGTGCAAAAAGAAGATGACGGAAACATAACCATGATAAGGAGTGAAGGAGGTCTGGCAACCGGGCTTTCTTCACTGGAAACTGACGTGGAGACCCACTGGGTCGGGTGGCCCGGGATTTTTACGGATGATCCGCAGGAAATAGCAGAGATCACAGGTCAGTTGCAGGAGATGCATTTTCATCCGGTGTTTCTTACCGATGATCAGATCCAGAATTATTACGAAGGGTACAGCAACAGCACCATCTGGCCGCTGTGTCATTATTTTTATACTTACATAGAATACGAGGCCCGTTATTGGGATGCGTACCGGGAGGTAAACCGGCTTTTCAGTGAAAAAGCATGTGAATTAGCCCAATCGGGTGATATTATCTGGGTACACGATTACCAGCTGATGTTGTTACCCAAAATGTTACGGGATACCAAAGAAGGTCTGAGCATAGGGTATTTTCATCACATTCCTTTTCCGTCATATGAGTTGTTCCGTATTTTACCCGAACGTGCTGATATCCTGAACGGATTACTGGGTGCCGATATGATCGCATTCCATACTCACGGGTACATGAGGCACTTTGTCAGTACCGTGGAACGTGTGATGGGCCTTCAATTTGAACTGGACAAGGTGTTGCAGGGGAATCGTCTGATACAGGTGGATTCATTGCCCATGGGTATCAATTACCAGATGTACCACAACGCCATAGAAAACCCGGAGGTAAGGAAAAATGCCGACAGACTGAGAAAAGAATACGGACATTACAAGCTGATCCTGTCGGTAGACAGGCTGGATTACAGTAAAGGGATCATGCACCGGCTCAAGGGTTTTGAGCGGTTTCTGGACAGCCATCCGGAATTTCACGAAAAAGTGTCGCTGGCCATGGTAGTGGTTCCCTCCAGGAGTAATGTTTTCCGTTATGCCAAATTGAAAAAGAACATAGATGAAGCCATTGGGGCCATCAACGGCCGGTATTCAACACTCAACTGGACCCCCATACATTATTTCTACCATGGATTGCCCTTTGAAGAGCTGGTGGCCTTGTATTATATTGCAGACATAGCGCTGGTGTCACCCCTGAGGGACGGGATGAACCTGGTGGCCAAAGAATACGTGGCCACCAAACGGGACAACCCGGGAGTGCTTATATTAAGTGAAATGGCAGGTGCTTCTACTGAATTATCTGATGCACTGATTATTAATCCAAACGATATAAACCAAATAAGCGAGGCATTGCATGCAGCACTGGAAATGCCTGAAAAAGAACAATTAAAAGCATTGCGAAAAATGCAGAAGTTGGTATCTACCAATACGGTAGGCAGGTGGGCAGATCTGTTCCTGAAGCAATTAATGGCTATTCGCAAGAAGAATTTGGAGAATGACATGAAACAGATGAACCGATTCAATGTTTCTAAAGTCAGAAAAGCCTACAAACGGTCATCAAAACGTTTGTTCATATTGGATTACGACGGTACATTGTCTCCATTTTACAACAATCCCGAGGAGGCGATCCCTACTCCTGAAATTTTAGAAATTCTGCAACAACTGGCCTCGGACCCAAAGAACAAGGTAGTTATAAGCAGCGGAAGGGATCATGCGACGCTGGAAGAATGGATGGGTTCACTACCGCTGGATATGGCAGCGGAACACGGGGCTTTTTACAAGGAAAAAGGCATCTGGCACCGCATAGAAGAACCCTTTACCTGGAACCGGGAGGTCATGGAGATCATCCAGTCGTTCCTGGACAAAACACCCAATTCTACGCTGGAAGTCAAAGAAACCGCCCTGGTATGGCATTACCGCAATGTGGATGCCTGGATGGCCTCGCTCAGGGCGCAGCAATTGGTCAATGCGCTGATTGGGCCGTGTACCCGTCTGAACCTGCAGATCATGCAGGGAAACAAGATCGTGGAAATAAAACCTCCCCTTTTCTCCAAAGGCTCCGAGGCAAAAAGGTTGTTGAGAAAAGACCGGTACGATTTTATTCTGGCTCTTGGAGACGATGTGACCGATGAAGACACCTTCAGGGCGCTGCCAAAACGCGCTCACACCATAAAGATCGGCTCGGTCTCGGAAAGGGCAAAATATTACATGTTGTCCCAGTCCGAGGTGATCCCTTTCCTGAAAAAGCTCGTTCGGTGATCAGGGCCGCAGAAAGCGCGATAGCGTTTTTTCCTCGGCAAAAAGCCTGGCAGTCTCTATGAGGGCCAGGTGGGAATATGCCTGGGGGTAATTGCCCAATTGTTCGCCCGTATAAAAATCAAGATCTTCGCTAAACAGCATCAGGTGATTGGAATACGTTAGCAAACGCTCGAACATGGAGAGTGCTTCCTCACGCCTGCCGATCCTGAATAGCGCCTTGACCAGCCAGAAATTACATATTGTGAAAGCCGAGGAGGGGATTCCCAGCCCGTCGTGGTTCCTGTACCGGAAAAGAAGACCGTTGTGCATCAATCCCTGTTCAATGGCATTTACTGTTTTTACAAAACGGGGATCTTCGGCACTTATAAACCCGTAATCTTCCATAAGCAACAACGAGGCATCCAGATCCGAATTCTCATATGCCTGTGAAAAGCTCCCGATGGATTCTTTCCAGCCTTTATCAAGTACATCTTCCCTGATCTGACCGGCTATTCCGCTCCATTTTTCCACGTATCCCGTTTCATCAAGCAGACGGGCGATACTTACAGCACGGTCCATGGCGACCCAGCACATTACCTTGGAGATCACAAAATGTTTCCGTTCCCCCCGGATTTCCCAGATACCGTTATCGGGTTCACGCCACTGGGACCCTACCGTCTTGACAATCCCTTTGACTACTTCCCACATTTCTTCAATTTCATCCAGCGTGCCGGGGAAATACAGGTAATAATGATAGATCATGTCCATCAGGTATCCCAGGGAATCGTTTTGTTTCTGAGAAAAAGCGGCATTTCCTATGCGGACCGGTTTTGACCCGGCAAAGCCGTTCAGGTAAGGGAGTGTCTTTTCCTTGAGGTTCCTTTCCCCGCGGATGCCGTACATGATCTGGAAACTCTCGTCTTTTGATTTTAGAATGCTCTTGATGAATTCCATAAATCGTTTGGCTGCTCCTTTATGGCCCAAGGTAACCAGGGTTTTTATTGACATGGAAGCATCCCGCAACCAGCAGAAGCGGTAATCCCAATTGCGATCCCTGCCAATAACCTCCGGAATGCTTGTGGTCAGGGCAGCCAACACCGCCCCGGATCTCTGATAAGACAAGAGTTTAAGGATAAGCATGCTGCGCTCGATCACGTCGTTGAAGCGATCAAATTTTTTAGATCGGTTGGTCCAGTCCAGCCAGTAAACCAGGGTCCGGTTGTATTCCAGTTCTACGCGTTCTTGTGATATCTTGATGAGTTTTTGGTTGTAGGAGATCATCAAAAAGGCATCTTCCTGAAGTTCTATGGGTTTTTCGTTCAAAATAAGATCGTAATCCAGGTTGGAATACAAATAAATGGCATTACGGCTGTTTTTCCTGTCAACGGTCTTAACGTAAGTTTTCCCGGAACGATGCTCCACTTTGTCTTTGGCATAATTGAATACAGGCCTGTACTGTACACGAAAACGCGGGTTTCCGCTAATAAGACGGATCATTCGGTACAGTTCGGGAGGCAGGTAATAACTGTTCATTTCACCGATCTTGAACCGGGGCATGAAATCCACTACCTGAAAAACGCCGTCTTTTGTAGTATAAGTGGTTGACAGAATATTGGTGTGCCTTACGTATTCCTGGGAAATTTCACAGGAGCCGTCTACTACAAATGAAAAATGCCCGCCCTTTTTTTGATCAAGTATCCTGGAAAAAATGGAGGGTGAATCAAAATCCGGGAAACAAAACCAGTCTATACTGCCTTCTTTTGAAATGAGCGCCGCTGAACGGCAATTCCCAACGGCGCCATAGTCCAGATATCCCATAGGGTTTGTTTATGGTCTTATTTTAATTGCCTCAGAGCTTTTTCGTATCGTTTTTCTACTTCCTTCCAATTGATAACGTTCCAGAAAGCTTCAATGTAATCGGCCCGTTTGTTCTGATATTTCAGATAGTATGCGTGTTCCCAGACATCCATGGCCAACAGGGGAGTTCCCATTTGTTCGGCAATATCCATCAACGGATTGTCCTGGTTAGGAGTAGAACTGACAAAGAGATTGCCTTGACGGTCAATGCTCAGCCAGGCCCAGCCGCTTCCAAAACGGGTAGCTCCGGCTTTGGCAAAAATTTCTTTAAAGGCGTCTACGGACCCGAATGTTTTTTCCAGGGCTTTTTCCAGTTTTCCGGAGGGTTTCCCTCCTGTTTCAGGAGTCATGCCTGCCCAGAAAAGGGTATGGTTGAAATAACCGCCTCCGTTATTTCTTACTGCCGCGGAATATTCGCTTATATTGGCAAAAATGTCTTCTATGGCCATTTTTTCCATTTGGGTGCCTTTTACTGCATTCAGGAAATTGTTGTAATAAGCCCTGTGATGGCGCGAATAATGGATTTCCATGGTGGTTGCGTCAATGTAAGGTTCCAACGCATCGTAATCATAAGGCAGGTCCTGAAAAACAAAACTCTGGGATGTTATTTGTGCTTCAAGCGCATATGGCATTCCCATCAATCCTGCCAACAGAAGGGTAAGGGTAATGTGTCGTGTTTTCATGATAGTAAGTATTTAATTATTAAATCCTGTTTCGGGGTTCTTTTCGCTGAATTTTTCTGTCATGACAGCCATAATTTCGTTATGACTTTTTCCCGATTTTTCCATTTCTTTGATCAGACGGTATGCTTTAAACAGAGAAGATTGGGCAATTTCAGAGGAAAAATGACCGATTCCCTGATTCCAGATGATCAGGGCAAACACCTCGTCAAGTTGTTCTGAACGGATGCCAATGTGATATGCTTTTACCAATTCACGGGTAGCCTGCCTGATCCTTCCGGCGCCCACGGCGTTTGTCAAAGATAATAATAGCTTATACTTGAGTTCGATGGCAGGGTTTTCTTTGTTCCAAATATTGTTCCAGAAATTTACCGTCAAACCGGCCAGCGCGGGATCAATCTCGGCATAACGGGGCATGACTGTGGGTTTGAGGGGAAGTTCTTCATCTGCTTTGTCCAGTATTTCCTTTCGAAAAAAATAACTGTAAAAAAGTCCTTCTTCTTTTTGTTCCGTGTAATACTCAAATCCCAAATTCTTCATGGATCCGTACAGGGGAATGGGTTCGAAGTTCTGAATAATGGTAATCCCGCCGTTCTTTTCAACGTCCTTAGCCTTTTTCAAAATAGCAGGCAGGAAGTTCCCTTTTATAGGTCTTACGTCAAATACAGGGAACGTGTCTTTATTATGTAACCAGTCTTTTTCCATTGGATTGTATTAGATATTCAATAAAGATACAAAATATCTGCCAGAGTCAGGGTATGACTCAAAGGCAGGATTATTTGCAGCGACTATACAGGTAAAACGTGTAAATGTCAGCAAAAGTATACAGTAACGTTTGTTATTCCGACGCCTTGGTTGTTGTTTCCTGGTCTAAATTTGTCCAATTTTAACGACTTTTTGTTTGTAAAAAATAGTTGCAATATAATACGACTGATTTTTTGTTCTGAAAACTGTACAAATGCTAACTTTAGAACCATTAAACGAATAACGTTTTAATGAAAAAAATTGTCATTTCAATATTCGCATTTCTGTTTTTTACCTGTACGGGTTTGGGGAAACTGTATGCACAACAGCAGAAGATTGATTCGTTGCTGGAGGTGCTGGCTACAACCTCGCGTGACACAAATAGAGTACAAGTACTGTATTCTTTAGCAGACATATACGAAAGAATTGATAATAACGAGTCATTAAAATATGCCAGACAAGGATTATTGTTATCCAGAGAGTTAAAGTATGATAAGGGCATTGATTTATTTCTTATTCAAATAGGAATTTGTTATTATCAGCAGGGCAATTTTGATTCTGCACTGGTTAATTATCAAACAAGACTGGATAGGGCTGTAGCTAAGAATGATAGTATGGGCATGGCCTTTTCTATGGACAATATCGGAGTGGTTATGATCCATATGGGGGAACATGATAAGGCATTGGAACTACGTACAAAAGCAAATGAGATTTATTACAGAGCAAAAGACACACTAAGACTGGCAAATGGGTATGTATGGATTGGCAATATTTACAAAGAAAAAGGAGCTTTTGGTGAATCGTTGAGTTATTTTTTTAAAGGAAAAAGACTATTGGAAACACTAAATAATTCTTATAATTTGGCAATAGTCTTAATAAACATTAGCAGTATTTACAGAGAAATTAAACAATATGATTTAGCTATCGAATATGCGTTGAGAGCCATTGATTTATTTACCAAAACAGGAGATCAAAATATGGTGGGAATCTCAATGTTCAGATTAGCACTTGTTTATGACATAACGGGGAATGCTGAAGAGGCTGTTAAAAAAGTAGAAGAAGCACGAAGTCTTTTTTTACAAACAGGAAACATGAATTATTTAAATTTGATAAATAATTATCTGGGGAGTTATTATTTGAATAAAGGTGATTATGATAAAGCATTGGATTATATAAATAATTGTCTTGATATAGCAAAAAAATCCAACGATATGCCTCTAATAGGGAGTTCACTGGGGACTTTGGCTTTTATTTATGATTTAAAAAAAGATTATTTATCTGCGCTGGACTACTGTAAACGAGCCGTTGAAGTTTACAATACAATTGGCAATCAACCCCAATTGCTTGATGTTTACAAGCTTATTGTTTTTTTACACTCCAATCTCAAACAGCGCGACAGTGTGGAAAGATACTTTCAAATGTATGTTGCATTAAATGATACATTATTTAATGAAAAAACCATAAATACCATTGCAGAGGTACAGGAAAAATACCAGGCAGAAAAAAAGGAAAAAGAGATTGCTTTGTTGAATCTGGAAAACGAAAAGAAGCAATTTACCCTGGAAAAACTGGAGCAGGAAAACCGGATAGCGAACCTGGAGTTGATGCAGGCAGCCATAGAGAATGAGAAATCCCGTCAGGACCTGCAGCTGGCCAATGCGGAACGGGAAAACCAAAAAAACCAGATTAATATTTTGACATTGAACGAGGAGGTTCGGGAACAAAAATTACAGCAGGAGAAAAGAGAGAAAATGTTTTTAATGATTGGGTTTTTCGTAATCTTTTTAGCCGGCGGGGTTATTACTTATTATATTCTGATAAGTTACAGGAACAGGAAACAGAAGGAAGAAGCCCGTTTGAAACAGGAAGCAGCTGAGTTAAGCCGTCAGCTGGTGGAAACGAATATGAAAGCCATCCATTTCCAATTAAACCCTCATTTTATTTTCAATTGCGTGCATACGGTTGAATACCTGCTTGGTCAGTCCAAAGTAAAGGAATCTATGGCCTGTTTAAGGAAATTTTCGGATCTGATCCGCATGATGCTGGAGTGCATGAGCAAAAAAGAGATTCCGCTGGAAAGGGAGCTGGACATTTTGCGTCTGTATATGGACCTGGAAAAAATGCGGCATACGCATGACTTCTCATATAGTATTGAAACGGATAACCGGATAGATCCCGTGACAACCATGGTGCCGCCTCTGATCTTGCAGCCTTTCGTGGAAAATTCCATTAAGCACGGATTTGTGCAGGACGGTAAAGAATACCACATCCGGATCAGGTTGCAGACGGAAGGGGAAAAGCTGCATTGCGAGATCAAGGATAACGGCATTGGTTTTTCGGCAAAGAAAAACCAAATGTCCGTCTCGGGCTTTAAAAATGAATCACTCGGCCTGAAACTGACAGAGGACAGGCTCCGGCTGATCAACCAGATGACGCATTCGGAGTATTCCTATTCAATAGGGGATCTTAACGAGAAAGAAAACAATACAACAGGGACTTTGGTCTCTTTACAATTACCTTACATACTGGCAGCATGATAAAGACAATAATTGTGGAAGATGATTTGATGCACGTCGAATCACTGGTAAAGATTCTACATAAAAATTTTAAAAACGTTCAGATAGAGGCCATTTGCACCAATGTGCCGGATGCCGTTCAGAAGATAGATAGACTTAAACCGAACCTGGTTTTCCTGGATGTAGAAATGGGCCCTTTTACAGGGTTTGATGTGCTGGAAATGGTCAAAATAAAAGATTTCGAGGTGATTTTTACGACAGCATACGAGCAATATGCAATCCGCGCCATAAAAACAGCGGCTCTCGATTATGTGGAAAAGCCCATAAGCGTAGACAAATTGACAGAGGCACTAGCACGTTACAAGCTGAAAACGGGTGCAAAAAAAATACAAACCCTCTTGGAAAATTTTAAAAACAAAAGTGAAGAACAAAAAGTAGCGCTTTATGATAAGGGTTGTTTTCTGTTTGTAACATTAAAAGACATCATCCGGTTGCATTCAGACAATGCCTATACGGAAGTGTTTTATAAAGAGGACAAGAAGATAATAAAGACACTTACATCCAAGGGAATTTCCTATTTTGAAGACCTCTTCCAGGGGAAAGCCCTCTTTTACAGGGTGCATAACCAACATCTGATAAACATCAATTACATCCGGCAAATGATCTACGATAACGGGCTGAACCTGATTATGGATGATTCCGATAAATCTGCCATACCCGTAGCACGTGCCCGGAAAGAAGATTTTATGCTTTTTTTAAGACAAAACGGAATCCTGATCTGACGAAAAAACCGACCGATTTCAAAGTGATACCTACCGAAATCAAAATTGCAAAAACGTGTTACGTTTAAAAGAGCTATATTAAAGGCCCTGATCCTGAATAATCTATAGCCATGAAGAAAAATCACAATTCAGAAATTTTTATTGGAAAGATCATTGAAAAAAAAGTTAAAGAAAGCAATCTTACAGTTTCCCAGTTTGCTTCACTCATCAGCCGCTCCCGTACGACCATATACGATATATTCAACCGGAAAAGCATAGACATAGACCTGCTCTTAACCATTTCCGAAGTATTGGATTATGATTTTCTTACGGAAATATATATTCCTAAATGTCAGGATCCGGGACCCGGAAAATGTTATCTTGCCATAGAAGTGGATCCTTCCTCAATTCCTGCCGGTGTCAGAGAAATCTACTCTGACCAGAAATCCCGTGTGAAAGTCCTGCTCAAAGAAAGACTTAAACAGAAGGTAAATGGAGTTTGATACGCGTCTGTCTCAGATGGAGATTGGTGCGCCAAAAATTCAGCGCAAAATCATAAGACGCTATATTTCAATGCTTTGTGATTTTGGAATTTTGGTTGGCGCAGTCAAACTCCATTTCGTGCGCACCAAACTCCATCTGAGACGCATCCGCTTCGCTTTGTTCCGTGATCCCTGTTAGGGGGTCCTGCCAAAGAAAAAACAAGCCAAGCTGTCTGCAACAGCATAACCAAAAAAAACAAAAAACCGCTCAAGCAAGCTTGGAAGCGGTTTTTTTATTTTTTGATTTGCCCCTTTGGGGTTTGGCTTGTTTTTCTTTTGCGGTGAGGGGGGGATTCGAACCCCCGGTACCCTTGCGAGTACGTCAGTTTAGCAAACTGGTGGTTTCAGCCACTCACCCACCTCACCAAACCTTTGCTTTTTAAGGAAGGCAAAGGTAAATAAATAATTTTATTTTGCAATCTCCTCACGCATGCCGGTATCGGCCTGGATATTCTTCATGCGGTAGTAATCCATGATACCAAGGTTGCCTTTGCGGAAAGCTTCTGCCATGGCAAGGGGTATCTCGGCCTCGGCAAGTATGACTTTGGCGCGGGCTTCCTGGGCCTTGGCTTTCATTTCCTGTTCCAGGGCAACGGCCATGGCACGGCGTTCTTCGGCGCGGGCCTGGGCAATGTTCTTATCGGCATTGGCCTGGTCCATTTGCAGGACGGCTCCGATGTTCTTGCCAACGTCAATGTCGGCAATGTCTATGGAAAGGATTTCAAAGGCTGTTCCCGAGTCAAGGCCTTTTTCCAGTACGACCTTAGAGATGAAATCGGGGTTTTCCAATACAGCTTTGTGGCTTGCAGCAGAACCAATGCTGGAGACAATCCCTTCGCCTACACGTGCCAGGACCGTTTCTTCACCGGCTCCACCTACCAGTTGTTTGATGCTGGCCCTTACGGTAACACGGGCTTTTGCTATCAGCTGTATCCCGTCTTTTGCTACGGCTGAAACGGGGGGGGTGTTGATGACTTTGGGATTAACGGACATCTGTACGGCTTCAAAGACATCGCGTCCGGCCAGGTCAATAGCAGCAGCCATTTTGAAGTCCAGTGGGATATTTGCTTTATCGGCAGAGATCAATGCATTGACCACCTTGCCCACATTCCCTTTGGCCAGGTAATGGGCTTCCAGGGCGTTTGCATCCAGGGTCAGACCGGCTTTTGTACCGGTTACCATGGCCATGACAATGGTGCTGGGCGGGACTTTTCTCCACCTCATGAGCACCAATTGCAGTAAATTGATCCGGACCCCGGATATCAGGGCCTGGAACCACAGGGTGATTGGGAAGAACCATAACAGTATGAAAAAACCAACGATTCCGATGGCTATCCACATTAACGTTGCACCTACACTTGACATAATATTTTGGGTTTTAGTTGTTTTCTATGGGAGATACAAATATACTCAATCCCTCGATATAAACCACTTTTATAGGCGTTTTAGGAGGAATGAGTTCCTGTGCGGAGCGTACTTCCACCGTAACGTCACCAAACCGGCCGTTTCCCGATGGGTTAAGACGCGTAAGACTAACGCCTTCCATGCCTACGGTTATGCCTTTCTCTGCAGGAGACTGAAGAGCTTTGTCCTCTATGTTCTGTTTCAGGGTGATCTTGCGCCATGTTTTGGAACGCAGGACAAAGAAGATCAATATGCCGCAAACGATCAGGGCTGCAAATAATACAATAAACCCCGCTGTTGTGCCGAATTGTGTAAATGCCAGTACTATAGCGCCTATAAAACTGGCAAGGCCCAGGATACCGGCAATACCGAACCCGGGAATGACGACCATCTCGGCGATCAACAACAGAAGGCCAATGGCAATGAGTGTGATTATTAATCCCATATTTTCTAGTTTTTTAATTAATTACGGGTTGGACTTCAACTCCGGCAAAGCCTTTCTCCTTTAATGCCGAGGCAAGGTTTTCGGCCTGCGAAAGGGTGCTGAACGGTCCTATGAAATAGTCGGTACGGGTTTCGGTAACAACTTTCATGATGTCTTTGTCTGATAATTCGTTTACCAGGGAAACCAACCCGGCCGGAATTTCTCCGCTGCCCAGGAATACCCGGTAAACACCGGTACCATCCGGGGTTGTCCGGTTTTCGGTTTCCCGTTTACGTGCCTCCTGTACGGAAATGGATTTTCCCTGGAAATAAGCCACAGGAATCGCTCCCCTTATGCCCTGCCGGCGTATTGTGGCCAACGCCCGCAAGGCATCGTCGTACGAATAAAACTGACCGGCGTAATAAACGTAACGGTTTCCTGCGGGGACTTCAAAAACCGGACTGATACCCTTCAATTGATTCGGGGTAACTTTCCTTGCAACGGTAAACAGCTGAATACGGTAATAAAGGCCCATTGGTTCATTTTCCCACGGAACTATATCGGACTCTTCTTCAATACGGAATGTCAGATCAACTGCAGGAATATCCGGAACAGGGGCCAAAAAAAAATGGTTGTCAAGCAATATATAACGTTGTTTTTCAGGGCGAAATGGTCCAGGGTGAGATGTGGCGGGAACGACGGCAACCGTATCGGCAGAATTTGTTGCCAGCGGGGGGAGCACGCCGTAAGAAAGGAACATATCTTCAATATCCCGGGCGGACCTCCGGGTATAACGCAATGTTTCCTGAAGGTCCATCATGTTGAACTCTTCTTTCCGAATGGTATTTGCCATGGCTTGCCGGTTTTCGTCGCGTGAGAGCGAGCCGTACAAAACGCGCATACTATCCAGTTTTCTTTCATGTTCCCTTACGCGAGCCGTCAGATCACGGACTGTTTTAACCAGTTCCGCATAATGTTGGGTTGCCTGCTGTGTTTTTTGAAGGACCGAGTCGGGAACAATGCGCGCTTCTTCAACGGAATGTCCGGAATTGCCCGTATGACCTTCAGCAGGAACGTCTGCTAAAGGAAGGGACGCAATTTTCCTCAATTCAGCGACAGAAGAAGGGCGTATTTTAACAGGAGAGCTTTCGTAAGCTACTTTATACAAAACCAGGGAATCCCCCGTTGTAGAACGATCAGAGGCAAAATAAAAATAACGGGAATCATCGGAAAGCATGTAAAGCAGATCGTTGGAAGTCGATGAAAACGGAATGCCCATATTCTGGGCTATATCCCAATTTTGCGAGTCTTCATTCCACTGACTGACATAAAGATTCAAGCCTCCCATGCCGGGAAGTCCGTCCGAACTGAAATACAGCATTTTGCCATCGGCGCTTAATACCGGGAACCGTTCATTTCCCGGAGAATTAACCTGGTGTCCCAAACGGACGGGAGGCTCCCAGAACACACTGTCACCGGCCAGCGTGTCTTTTCGCCGGACCATATAAATATCAAATGCCGAGTCTTTGGTCGTATCCCGGGCTGTAAATACCATCCGTTCCAATCTTGGGCGGTAAAACAACGGTTGAGGGTCCGATCCCCTGTCTTTTACCAGGGCAAGGAGGGAGTCGGGGGTCAATGCCCAGAATCCTGAAGGTGCCAGATCATAATAAAGCGGCAGATCCGCAGAGCGGACGGCAATGCGTCCCAGCACCCGTGGTTTGACCACGTAATTGCTCAAAATGAGCCCGTTATCGCATAAAACGCGACGTTGCCGGGCACGGGCTATGAAAAGAGAATCCCCTGAAAAACCCATAGCCCGGGTATAAGCTTCCCGGGCACGTTCAAATTCATAAGCCATCCGCAGCCGTTCCCCTTCCCGGAACAGTGTGTCAGCAGGTGACCATTGAGCATATATAAAAGTTGTGGGAAACAGAAGACCCACAAACAAAAAGATTTTTATGAGAAGTTTATCCGGCATAAAAAGGCAAATGCGAACCACAAAGTTAATTAATTAGGGAAAAAATATTACATTTGCACCCTATTTTACCTGACTTATACAAATAATTAATAATTAGATTATGCAAAGTAAAGGTGCCATCCGTCTGGTGGCGTTACTCATCGCAGCGGCTTGTCTTTATCAGTTATCTTTTACTGCGGTAACCAAGATTCAGGAAAACAAAGCGGCTGCTTATGCCGAAAAGGCAGTCATTGCGGTTCAAAAAACACCGGAATATGCCGTTATCAGCGAACTGGACCAGGCTTTCTACCTGGATTCGCTGAGAAACGCCAAAGAAAGTTATTACATTGATTCCATAACCCCGGAAAAAGTATACCTGGGATTTACCTTCAAGCAAGTTAAGGAAAAAGAGATCAGTCTTGGTCTTGACCTTAAGGGCGGTATGAACGTGATGATGGAGGTTAAGCTGGAGAGCCTGATCCGTGCCCTGGCAGATTACAGCCAAGATCCGTTGTTCAACCAGGCCATTGATCTGGTTAATCAAAACGTCAGGGAAGGATCCCGCGAGGATTATATCAGCCTGTTTGCCAAGGCCTGGGAGCAGGTGGCCCCCGGAGAACGGCTTTCCAGGATCTTCGGGACTTATGACATGCGGGAACGCATCAAACCCGAGACCACAAACGAAGAAGTGATCCGCATCATCCGGACCGAGGCCGAGTCCGCCATGGCCAACTCCTTCAACGTGTTGCGTAACCGTATTGACCGTTTTGGCGTGACCCAGCCTAATATCCAGCGCCTGGGAACAACCGGCAGGATCCTTGTGGAATTGCCGGGAGTCAAAGAACCTGAACGTGTGCGAAACCTGCTGCAGGGAACGGCTTCCCTGGAGTTCTGGGAAACCTACGAAAATTCAGAAGTATATCCGGCTCTGGAAGAAGCCAACCGCGTCATTCGCGATTACCTGGCTGATATTTCATCTGCAGCAACGGAAGAAACCGCAGTTGATGAAGATGCAGAAGAAGCGGAAGACCTGCTGGCCCGGCTGGCACAACAGGATTCCCTGTCTGAGGACATGACACAATGGGCCAAACAGAACCCTTTGTTCAACGTTCTGAACCCCAATGTGTATAACGGACAGCTGGCCCCGGGTCCCGGTATAGGACGCGCCCATTACCGGGATACCGCACTTATCAATACCTGGCTGAATATGCCTCAGGTACAGGCTGTACTTCCTGCGGATATGCGTCCGTTGTGGACGGTGAAGCCGGATAAAGTAAATGAAGTATATTTTGAATTGATCGCCATTAAGGTCAATACACGCGACGGCCAGGCCCCCCTGGACGGTGGTGTAATAACCGATGCCAGCAAACAATACAACCAGGCCACCGGAGGGACTCCTACAGTTAGTATGGGTATGAATGCAGAGGGCGCACGTGTATGGGCCCGTATGACCGCCGACAATATCGGAAAATGCATAGCTGTTGTATTGGATGGTATGGTGTATTCGTATCCCCGGGTAAACACGGAAATAACCGGGGGACGTTCAGAGATTACCGGTGAGTTTACCTCAGATGAAGCCGATGACCTGGTGAACGTTTTGAAATCGGGAAAACTACCGGCTCCAACAAGTATTGTGCAGGAAAGTGTAGTAGGACCCTCTTTGGGATCCCGCTCCATCAAAGCCGGTTTGTTCTCTTTTGCTATTGCTTTCATGCTGGTACTGGTTTATATGATATTCTTCTACAACCGTGCCGGTTGGATCTCCGCGGCAGCATTGATCTGTAACGTACTGTTCCTGTTCGGGGCACTCGTGTCGTTCGGGGCCGTGTTGACATTACCTGGTATAGCAGGTATTGTGCTGACCCTGGGTATGGCAGTGGATGCAAACGTGATCATTTATGAACGCATCAAAGAAGAATTGCGTTCCGGGAAAGCGCTTCGCCTGGCAGTGGCAGACGGTTACAAAAATGCGTATTCAGCCATTTTGGACGGAAACATTACCACCCTGATCACAGGTATCATCCTGATGCTGTTTGGATCGGGCCCCGTACAGGGTTTTGCTACTACTTTAGTGATAGGTATCATTACTTCCCTGTTGACATCCATCTTCATTACAAGGCTTTTGTTTGAAGGACGTCTGGCAAGGAATAAACCCATAACCTTTGACAACAAATATACCCGTGAATTCCTGCAGCATACAAAAATCAAATTCATTGAAAAACGTAAAACTTTTTACATCATAGGAATTTCGGTGATTGTTGTGGGAATGGCCTTTATATTTACCAAAGGATTTACTTACGGAGTGGATTTCACCGGGGGTAGAACCTACGTGGTGCGTTTTGACCAGGAAGTGTCTGCAGAAGCCGTTCGCGGTAATGTGATTGATGCTTTTGAAGGAGGTGTGGAAGTAAAAGAATTCGGTGGCAACAGCCAGATGCGTATTACCACAAAATTCATGATAGAAGATGAAAGTACAGAAGCGGATGCGCTGGTAGACGAAATGCTCTTCAACGCCGTCAAAGACTTTTATGTAAATCCCGTAACCCTGGAAGACTTCCTGTCTACAATGGATAATCCCAATGGGATCATAAGCTCG
The DNA here is from genome assembly GCA_041652255.1 of Bacteroidales bacterium. Taxonomy (GTDB): domain Bacteria; phylum Bacteroidota; class Bacteroidia; order Bacteroidales; family UBA932; genus DMER64. The sequence continues at coordinate 12,690 of JBAZHT010000013.1, read as the reverse complement.
GAAAAAGTAGGACCTACGGTGGCCAGCGATATAAAACGGGATGCCGTCATTGCCATCCTGCTTTCCTGTCTGGCCATATTCCTATATATTGCCGCCAGGTTCCGCAATTGGGTCTGGGGCACTGGAGGTCTGGTGTCACTGATCTTTAACTCCATATTTGTGATGTCCTTCTTCTCCATATTTTCAGGAGTCTTGCCCTTCACCCTGGATGTGGATCAGCAATTCATAGCGGCCATACTGACCATTATAGGTTATTCATTGAACGATACAGTCGTCATCTTTGACCGGATCCGGGAATACAGGACCCTGTACCCCAAACGGGATCTAAAGGAAAACATCAACGAGGCCCTGAACTCTACCCTTTCCCGTACAGTTAATACTTCGGCTACAACTATTGTGGTGTTGCTTGCCATTGCCATATTCGGAGGGGAAGTCATCCGCGGATTTGCCGCAGGACTGGCCATAGGTGTGGCTATATGTCCGTTTACTTCAGTTGCCATTTCAACACCCGTAGTATATGACCTGTGGAGACGGGGAAGGAATCCTGAAAGTAAAAAAGAGCACAGGAAGAAAATCAGCAAATAAAAGCCGGTTCAGTCGGGAATGACGTATTCCAGAATATAGTCATCCATCACGTAACCGCGCCCAATGTCGAATACATCCGATTCGGTGATCTGAAAGCCGAACCGGATGTATGCGTTTATGGCCCTGTGGTTGTTTTTGTTTACATGAAGACGGATGGCCGGAAGGCAGTACTGACGGGCTATAAGAACGATCCGTTCCATGGATGCTTCAAACAGACCTTTTCCCCGGTGTTCTTTTAAAAGATATATCTTGCTCAGAAAAAGCGAATTGCCCTCCAGCCGCGGGCAAACCCCAAAGAATCCCACTGAAATGCCGTTTGCCAGGACAAACCGGTAATCATAGGCTTCCTGTCTGATCTGTTTTTCAATAACGTCCGGAGTAAAAAACAACTCCAGCATATAATCCAGCTGTTCTTTTGAAAGCATCAGGGAGTAAGCCTCATTCCAGATGACACGGGCCATCTTACACAAAGCGTTGACTTGTTCCGGGGTCCGGATATGTGTGAAAGTAACGTTCATTACGGGTAAAATTAAGGATTTCTTTGTATTTTTACACATTAAAAAACACAACAACATGAAAACCATCCGTTTAACAACTCTCGCTTTCCTCCTCTTTTTGACCTGTATAGGGTTACAGGCGCAACAGGCACCCGAAGCTCCTTACCTAAAAGAGATCAGAAAAATTGCCACCCAGGTACAGAACAAATGGAACGTTCCCGCCATGGCCCTGACCGTGGTAAAAGACGGGGAAACCGTTTTTGCTGAAGGGATGGGAACCCTGAGGGCCGATAAAGGATCTGCCGATGCCAATAAATACACCTTATTTGTAAATGCATCCACCAGCAAAGCCTTTACCGCCGCATTACTGGGTATGATGGTAGACAGGGGATACGTTAAATGGACAGATCGGGTGGTGGACCACCTTCCGGATTTCAGGTTGTACGATCCGTGGGTTACGGAAAATTACCTGGTCCAGGATATTATGAATCACAAGACGGGATTTCAGCCCCAGGCAATGGATGTCATCCCTGCCCTGGGTTATGGCAGGGACGATTTGTACAGGATGTTCCGCCTGGTAAAACCCACTTACAGTTTCAGGACCACTTACGCTTATTGCAATGCACTTTATACTATCGCAGCCCGTATTGTTGAAAAATACACGGGACTGACCTGGGAAGAAGCCATAGAAGAATATATCTTCAAACCCCTTGAAATGAATCATTCAACTACGGGGAAAGACCATTATTTTTCGGCTGATAATTTTGCCTACGGATACCGCCTGAATAAAACGGAAAAGGGGTTGAAGCTCACTCCAAGGGATGACAGGGAAGATTCCTATGACTGGATGCAGGCAGTATCTCCTGCCGCTTTCATTATGAGCAATGCCAATGATATGGGGCAATGGATGAAAATGTGGCTGAACAAGGGAAAATCCGGAGAACAGCAGATCCTAAGAAAAGAAACTGTAGATTATTTATTCAGCCCGCAGACCATCTGTAACTGGGATGAAGAGCGGGTGGTATTATATGCCCAGGGATGGCGTGTGGAACAGGGAGTTCAGGGCAAACTAATTAATCATACCGGATTGGCAGGAGGTTATACGGCCTGGGTCGTATTGGTCCCGGAAATGAACCTGGGTGTGAGTGTCCTGATGAACCAGGGTTCAACCACCTCTCCTCAGACAGCCATTGTTAGGCAGATCATTGATTTGTACCGGGGAGTGGATTCGGACTGGATATCAAAAATATTCGATGAATACATGCAACCTCCGCGAGAACGTAAAGCAAAGGATAAGTATGAGGTTGTTCAAAAACATGATAATGAGGTTTATATAGGGTGTTATTTCAAGGAATTATTCGGACAAGCATCCGTGTACGAAGAAAACGGAGATATCCGTTTACAGATAAATGATATTGATGCTATGCTGGAACATGTTACCGGCAATACATTTCATTTCCATGCAAGGGATGAATCCTTTGATATGACGTTTACGATAAATGAAAATACGGGTCAGGCAGATAGTTTTAACGTTGATTTTGGTGATGATCTGGGACCATTTGTGAGGGATTATAAATGATAAAAAGAGCCAACATAGCCGTTATCATGGCTGCCGGGCACGGTGCCCGGCACGGGACAACCTTACCAAAGCAGTATCTGGAATTGAAAGGAAGACTGGTTTTGGAAAGAGCCGTGGATGCCTTTGAAAATCATCCGGACATTGATCAGATTGCTTTGGTGGTAGACCCGGAAGAGACCGATAGGGTGGGGAAAATGGTTTCCGATAACGGATGGAAGAAAGTTACCGATATTCTTAAAGGAGGTAAAGAACGTTACCAGTCCTCCCTGGCAGCAATAAAAGCCTTTTCCAACAGGCCTGAAGACAATATTATTTTGCATGATGCCGCCCGGCCGCTGGTTAGCCAAAGGATCATATCTGAGGTGGTAACCTGTTTAAAACAGCACAGGGCTGTAGGAGTAGCGGTTCCCGTGACAGATACTTTGTTTTTTACAGGACCGGCTAACGAACATGTGATCAGGGTCCCGGAAAGGGATTTGTTTATGAGGGCACAGACTCCCCAGGCATTTCGCATCTCTTTATTGAAGAAGGCATATGAATTCGCCCTGGCCGGACCTGCTTTTTCGGCCACAGATGATTGCGGGGTAGTAAGGCGTTATATGCACCGGGAAAAGATCCACATAGTCCGTGGAGATGAAAGAAACAGCAAGATAACCTATCCCGGGGATCTTGAAATGATGACCCACTGGTTGGAATAAAACGGCTATTCCACCTTGAAGTCAAGGTTTTTCTTATGGATCCAGTCCAGAAGTTCCGGTGTGAGATCAATCCGGTGGGAACGGGAAAAAAGCTTGACCGCCATTCTGTTTCCTTTGTCTTTAAATACAAAATGTACAGTAATTTTTCCGGGGTTAGCGGAAAGCATATTTACAAGTTCTTTTCTAAAGGATTCGTTGATCTGTTCTACATCCAGGTAAACGGTCATGGCATTGAGTGTGTCTTTTGCATTTGCCAGTAATGAGATCCCCAGTATACGGACTTCTTTTTCTTTGGGTCCTTTATCCTGAATGGCACCGTTTTTCTTTTTGTAAGAATAGCGTTCCTGCAGGGCACACTTCATAAGCAAAGCTTCGCCCTGACGCATATAAGGCAGAAACTGTTCGTATTCTTTTCCAAAAAGAGTGAATTTGCGGGTAGATGAATAGTCCTCAAGTGTAAAAGTTCCCCAGGGACGCCCGGAATTTTTGGAAAGAGCAGAGGTTACGTTGGTCACAAGTCCTCCCAGGCGGACTTCCCGGGAAGGATAATTTTCTTCGCTTTGAGCCTTTTCCAGTATTTCGGCTATCTCCTGCAGGGAATGTGAGGTGAAATGCTTCATTTCAAATGAAAACCTGTCCAGCGGATGTGAAGAGAGATAAATACCCACCATTTCCTTTTCCTTTTTAAGAAAATCTTCGGGGACTTCCAGTGTCATATGCGGTGGGGCAGGCCTTTCCGGTGGAACCAAAGACGCGGACCCTTCTCCAAAAAGACTGGAAACATCCCGGCTCTTTTCTTCCTGGATCATGTTGCCGTAGCGCATCAGACTGTCAAGGAACACCCCGTCTTTATTGCACGGCAGGAAATATTGATGTCTTTTCACGTCTTTCAGGGAGTCAAAAGCCCCTGCATAGATCAGGCTTTCTAAAGCTTTTCTGTTACATGTGTTGAGGTTGATTCGTTCTGCAAAATCGTAAATATCTTTAAACGGGCCGTCCTGTTCCCTGGCTTTGATGATGTTTTCGACGGCACCGTATCCTACACCTTTGATCCCGGCCATCCCAAAACGGATATCTCCTTTTTTGTTCACGGTAAAGTCATGCATGGACTCATTAACATCCGGACCCAGTACATTCAGGTCCATACGCTTGCATTCATCCATGAATTTTGAAACTTCATCTATGTTGTCCCGGTTCCTGGAAAGAACGGCTGCCATGAATTCAGCCGGGTAATTGGCTTTCAGGTATCCGGTCTGGTAACTTAGCAGGGAATAACAGGTTGCATGGGATTTATTAAAGGCATATTGGGCAAAAGCGGTCCAGTCCACCCATATCTTTTTCAGAATGGCTTCGTCAATTCCCCGATCCGTTCCACCTTGCAGGAACTGGATGTGAAGTTCTTCCATTTTGTCCCTTTTTTTCTTCCCCATAGCATATCTTAACTGATCGGCTTTAAGTCCGGAAAAGCCCGCCAGTTCTTGTGAAAGAAGCATCACCTGTTCCTGGTATACCGTGATCCCGTAGGTTTCTTTCAGGTATTTTTCCATTTGAGGAAGGTCGTAAGTGATGGTTTTACGGCCGTGTTTACGGTCAATAAAATCCGGGATATATTCCATAGGACCCGGGCGGTACAATGCCGTCATGGCAATAAGGTCTTCCAGGCAGGTGGGTTTGAGTTCCCGGAGCCATTTACGCATGCCGTCGCTTTCAAACTGGAAAACGCCAACCGTATCGCCCCGGCTGAATAATTCATACGTAGGCCCGTCGGTAAGGGGGATATCGTTAACATCAATTTCAATGTTGTGGTTGGCTTTGATGTTTTCCACGGCCGCTTTCAGGATACTGAGCGTTTTGAGTCCCAGGAAATCCATCTTTAACATACCCACTTGTTCTATCAGCGATCCTTCGTACTGGGATACCAGCATATCTTCTCCGGTATCTTTGTCTTTGGCCGTTGAAAGGGGGATGTGGTTGGTAAGGGTTTCCGGTCCTATTATAATGGCACAGGCATGTACCCCGGTATTTCTTACGGAACCTTCCAGTTTACGGGCGTATTCCAGGGTGGAACTGAGCAGGGGGTCTTCGGATTTTAAGGCTTCCTGCAGTTCGGGGACGTATTTCAGGGCATTTTCAATATTGATCTTCTGGGGATGCCCGTCTTTTTCGGGAAGCCGGTCCGGAATAAGCTTAGCCAGCCGTTCCGCTTCGGTCAGGGGCAGTCTTTGAACCCGGGCCACGTCCTTGATGGCGCTTCGTGCGGCCATAGTCCCGAAAGTGATCACATGAGAAACATGGTCTTTACCGTATTTATTTTCCACGTATTGCAATACTTTCCAGCGTCCGTCATCGGCAAAGTCAATATCTATATCGGGCAGGGATGCCCTTTCTGTGTTCAAAAAACGCTCAAACAACAAACCATAACGGATAGGATCTGCTAATGTTATTCCCAGGCAATAAGCAACGACCGATCCTGCAGCAGAACCCCTGCCGGGACCCACCCAAACGTCCATATCACGAGCTGCCCGAATAAAGTCACTGACAATAAGGAAATAATCCGGAAACCCCATACGTGAAATGGTATCCAGCTCATATTCAATGCGTTCACGCAACTCGGGGGTGATTTCCCCATAAAGACGTTCGGCTCCCGTGTATGTCAGATGACGCAGGTAAGCGTTGGAATCGGCAAAGGAATCCGGGATCTCAAAGTGAGGCAGCAGGGGATCCCGGTTCAGTTCATACGGAGTGACTTTATCGGCAATTTCCAGCGTGGTGGCCAGGGCTTCCGGAATATCGGCAAACAACTCAGCCATTTCTTCAGAGGATTTCAGGTATTCTTCACCCGTATAACGGAGCTTCCTGTTTTCATCGGTTACATCGTCATTGGTAGCCACACAGATCAACCGGTCGTGAGCCGGGGCGTCTTCTGCATTGACAAAGTGAACGTCGTTGGTGGCCACCAGTTTCACATTGTGTTCGCGTGCCAGGGTTATCAGATGGGGTTCGATCTTTTTTTGAAGCACGTGACACGTTTTGGCATTTTCAATAGGAAGCTTTGTTTTGTGGCGTTGTAGTTCTATGTAATAATCCGGACCGAACAATTGTTTGTACCAGGTGATCAGTTGCGAGGCTTCTTTGAGTTTGTCTGCAAGAATCAACCGGGGTAATTCTCCTGCAAGGCAGGCACTCATGGCAATCAGGCCTTCATGGTATTTTTCCAGGAGAGCATGATCAATACGTGGTTTGTAATAAAAACCGTCTATCCAGGCCTGAGACACCAATTTGATCAAATTTTGATATCCCTGTTGATTTTTTGCCAACAGAATCAGGTGGCAGGTAGTGGCTTCTTCTTTGTTCTTTCTGAGCAGTCGCCCTTCCGGTGCTACATAAACTTCACAACCCACAATGGGTTTTACTTCAGGATATTCTTTTGCAGTGTTTAAAAACTCCTTGACACCAAACATATTCCCGTGATCCGTTATGGCCAGGGCCGGCTGTTTGTCGGCTGCGGCTTTTAGGAAGAGTTGCGGAATGAAAGCGGCTCCGTCAAGGATGGAATATTGTGTGTGAACGTGCAGGTGAACAAAAGAAGGCATGAGGGATTATTTTTTTCGGATGAGGGATCTTCCTGTCATTTGCTCAGGCGTATCAATACCCATCAGATCCAGAATAGTGGGAGCGATGTCTGCCAGAATACCATCTTCCACGCTTTCCACGCGGGAATCCATGACAATAAAAGGAACGCGGTTCAGTGAATGGGCCGTATTTGGGGACCCGTCATCATTAATGGCATTGTCGGCGTTTCCGTGGTCTGCGGTTATGATAACCGAATAACCGTTTTCGCGGGCCGTTTTCGCTACCCGGAAAGCAAGCTGATCGATCTCTTTTACGGCTTGACATATAGCATCAAAAACACCTGTATGTCCGACCATGTCACCGTTAGCGAAATTGAGTGCAATAAAAGAATACTTTTTTGTGTTCAGAGCTTCAATGATCTTTTCTGCCACCTGTGGAGCGCTCATTTCCGGTTTAAGGTCGTAGGTGGCTACTTTGGGCGACGGAACAAGGATTCTGTCTTCCAGCGGGAATACTTCTTCCCTGCCTCCGGAGAAAAAGAAAGTTACGTGCGCATATTTTTCCGTTTCCGCTATACGCAACTGGGGTAGTCCCTTCCGGCTCACGACTTCGCCTATGGTTTCTTTTACTTTTTCCTTATCAAACAGGACATGAAGTCCTTTAAAGGTATCGTCATAGGGAGTAAGGCAACAATAATACAGGGGTATGGTATACATTTCGTGCTCCGGCATATTTTCCTGGGTCAGTACGCGAGTGATCTCACGCGCCCGGTCGTTCCGGAAATTGAAAAAAATAAGGGCATCGTCTTTTTGAAGGGTCCCCACGGGAATCCCGGATTGATCCACACAAACCACCGGCTTGATGAATTCGTCTGTAACACCCTGTTTATAACTTTGTTCTATCCCATCGACAGCATTGGTGAAAGGCAATCCTTTCCCGTGAACGATCAGATCGTAACCGGCTTTTACGCGATCCCATCTTTTATCGCGGTCCATGGTATAATAACGTCCGATCACACTTGCGATCTTTCCTGTAGTGGCATCAAGGTGTTTTTGGAGTTTTTCCACATATCCCTTGCCGCTGAAAGGATCGGTATCCCTTCCGTCCATAAGGCAATGAACAAAAATCCTGGTAAGTCCGTACTCCCGGGCAATATCCAGAAAGGCAAAAAGATGCTCCATGGACGAATGTACCCCGCCTTCCGATACAAGACCCATCAGGTGAAGGGCTTTCCCGGTGGTTCTCACATATTGGTATACGTCTTTGATCTCTTTATTTTCACGAATGGAACCGTCCCGACAGGCCCGGTTGATCTTTACCAGGTCCTGGTATACGATCCTGCCGGCTCCTATATTCAGGTGCCCAACTTCCGAATTACCCATCTGTCCCTGCGGGAGTCCTACGTCTTCTCCGCATGCGCTCAGGGTACTGTGAGGGTTGTTTGCCCGAAGTTGGTCAATATGTGGCTGACCTGCAGTATATATGGCATTTGTGCGGTCTGGTTTTCCTTCTCCCCAGCCATCCAGGATCATTAAAAGTACATTTTTCATAGATCAATTATTTAACATACAAAGGTACGAAAAGATTTAAGTACATTTGCCCCATATTATGAGCAGACGAAACTATAAAAAGGGCGGATCGCACAACGACCGCAGAAACAAACAAAACAAAAAAATTTCCCGTGCAAAGGAATATACCGGGACTTTAAGCATGACCCGGGAAGGCTTTGCCTTCCTGTTGGTTACCACGGTGCAGGGAGAAACCCCGGTAGACGATATCTTTCTTCCGGCACGGAAACTCAACGGAGCCTTACACGGCGATACGGTACGTGTGGCAGCCATCCCAAGGGCCACCAAAAACGGCAGGAAAAACGAAGGGGAAGTAATCCACATCCTGGAACGTTCTTCAAAACCATATATTGGCATTGTTCAGATCGTGAATAATGAAGCTTACGTGATCACCGATTCCAAAAACATGCCTTTCGACATATTGGTGGTCCGCAACGGGCTGAACGGAGCCAAAAGCGGTCAAAAAGTGGCCGTATTGGTTACCGGATGGGACCAAAGAAATAACCTTCCTTTAGGAAAAATTACGGATGTATTGGGCATTCCCGGGGAAAACAATACGGAAATGCACGCCATATTGGCAGAATTCGGATTGCCGTACCGCTTTGACCGTGAAGTAGATGAAGAAGCGGACGCTGTTGCGGACGGCATGTCCAAACAGGAACTTGAAAAACGGCGCGACTTCAGGCAGATACCAACCTTCACCATAGACCCGGCCGATGCCAAGGATTACGACGATGCGTTGTCTTTTCGCAGAACAGGCGAAAAAAACGAACTGATGGAGGTGGGCGTGCACATTGCCGATGTCAGCCATTATGTGAAACCGGGGACGTTAATGGATCAGGCCGCTTACGAAAGAGGCAATTCCGTCTACCTGGTAGACAGGACTGTACCCATGCTTCCGGAAAAATTATCCAATAAGTTGTGTTCCTTACGGCCTCATGAAGACAAATTATGTTTTTCAGCCGTTTTCACCTTTGACGACAATTACAAAGTGGTTTCCCGCTGGTTCGGAAGAACGGTTATTCGCTCCTCATGCCGTATGGCCTACGAAGAAGCCCAGGCCGTACTGGACAAAGTTTCCGGAGTGATGACCGACTCGGGCCCTGTCCCCGATTCCATACGGGACGGATTATTTTTCTTGCATACATTGGCGCACCGGCTTCGTAAAGAACGTTTCCGCAGGGGGGCTATTGCCTTTGAAAGACCGGAAGTCAAGGTACAAGTAGATGAAAATGGAGTCCCGGTGAATATCAGAGTCAAAGAACAACTTGATTCCAATTGGCTGATTGAAGAATTCATGTTGCTGGCCAATCGCGAAGTGGCTGAATTTATTGAGAGAAAAAGAAAGAAAGACGGCAACCCGTTACCCTTTGTTTACCGTGTACATGAACCGCCTGCAGAAGACAAAATGATCGCTTTTCAGAATTTCGTACATCATTTCGGGTACGACATGAAAAAAACGAAAAGCGTTCGGGATTATGCCAGGGAATTGAACAAACTCCTGGAAACGGCACGGGAGAAGCCGGAGGCCGGTGGTATTGTGATCATGGCACTGCGTTCCATGGCCCGTGCACACTACACGACCCAAAATGTGGGGCATTACGGGCTGGCTTTTGATCATTATACCCAATTTACTTCTCCCATACGCCGGTATTCAGACCTTATGGTCCACAGGTTACTATCTGATTATCTGGCAGGAGAAAAGAATGCTTCACCCGACCACATGGAAGCCATGTGCACTCATATTTCACAGCGTGAACAACTGGCCACGGAAGCTGAAAGGGCCAGTATCAAATACAAAATGGTGGAATATATGCAGGATAAAGTGGGGAAGGAATTTGACGGTGTGATAACCGGCCTGACCGAATGGGGAATGTATGTTGAACTGGAAGAAACACAGGTGGAAGGGATGGTAGCCGTGCGCGAATTGAAGGATGATTATTACGTTTACGATAAAGAAAGCCTCACCCTGACGGGTTCCCATACGGGAAAACGTTATGCGTTAGGACAAAAAGTAAGGATTCGTGTAGACAGGGCAAATCTGGAGCAGAAACAACTGGATTATCAATTAATACAATAAGAAAATGAAAAAAGGTACAATCTGGATCATTGTTATTGCCATTATAGGCATTTTGGTTCTTTGGTTCGTAAGGCTCAACAACAAAATGGTGGAAGCCCAGGAGCAGGCGGTCCAGGCATGGGCACAGGTAGAAAATGTTTACCAGCGGCGTGCTGACCTGATCCCCAACCTGGTAAATACCGTAAAAGGGGCCGTGGATTTTGAAAAAAGCACCCTGGAAGCGGTTATTGAAGCCCGTTCAAAAGCCACTTCAGTAACTATTGACCCCACAAACCTTACCGAGGAAAGTATGGCAGCCTTTCAAAGCGCGCAGGACAACCTGAGTCAGTCCCTGGGTCGTTTGATGGTCGTTGTGGAAAGGTATCCCGAGTTGAAAGCCAATCAGAATTTTCTGGAATTGCAGGCACAGCTGGAGGGAACTGAAAACCGTATAACGGTGGAAAGACGTACTTTCAACCAGGTGGTTCAGGCTTACAACGTACTGATCCGTAAATTCCCGAATGCCATTGTAGCCGGAATAAGGAATTTCCAGCCGAAGGCATACTTCAAGGCGACAGAAAGTGCTGAGACGCCTCCTGAAGTCAATTTTTAATCTTTACATGCCGGGACTTTCCAACGGAAGTTCCCGGCCTTCCGGTGTTACCAGCCGGCATCCCAGGGAAGCATCACAGATGTGCCCTATGATGTCAATGTTATACTCCTTGCTTAACTCCCCGTATGAATTCAGCGGCAGGGTAAAGAGCATTTCGTAATCTTCCCCGCCGTTAAGCGCCGCTACAAGAGGGGACAAGTCCTTTTCGGTTTCGGCAAAATCAAACGTTTCCCGTGCAATGGGAATTTTATCCAGGAACAATTTGGCCCCTGTACCGGATGCTTGAGTAATACTTAAAATGCCATTTGACAATCCATTGCTCAATAAGCACATAGACGTAGGAATTAATTCGTCTTTACGAAGATTTTCCAACAAGGTTTTGGGCAGTTCCGGTTTCAGATAACGTTCCAGTATGTATTCATGTCCTTTTAGTCTGGGCATTTCGTCTTTTTCTGTTTCACCGGTAAAAACCCTTTTTTCACGTTCCAGGAGTTTCAGCCCCATATAGGCAGCCCCGACATTTCCGCTCAGACAGACCAGGTCTGTGTCGCGGGCACCGCTCCTGCGTGTAAGAAAACCGGCGTCCGCTTCTCCGACTGCAGTAACGGATACGGTGAGCCCTGTAAAAGAAGACTGAATGTCAACAGAAGCTACATCGGCGCCGTAAAGCTTTGCTGCAGCCTCTATTCCCAGGAATAAAGTCTCCAGGTCCTCTACATAAAACCTTTGTGATACACCGGCACAGACAATAAGCTGCAATGGAAAGGCATTCATGGCCATTACCTGCCCCATGGCATGAATGGCTGTTTTGTATCCCACAAATTTCAACGGGAAATAGCACAAATCAAAGTCGGTTCCCTCCAGGAAAAGTTTTTGGGCCGAAACGGTTAAAGTCTCTTTGAAACAGGCCACTGCGGCGTCATCACCGATGCCTTGAATTGTTGATTCATTACTTGAGATAAACCTGGCTGAAATCCTGTCAATCAGCTTATACTTACCCAGCTCAGAGATGGGTGTTCTCAGGGGCTCTTTTTTAGTGTTCATACCGCAAAAATAAAGAAAAGATGTTATATTTGCGGGCTATGAATGAAAATCAGGACGCCATAATCAAAAAGATAGCTGAAAGCGAATACGAGCACGGTTTTGAGACGGACCTGGAGCAGGAATTGTTTCCTAAAGGCCTGGATGAAAATGTTGTCCGCCTGATCTCTCAGAAAAAAGAAGAACCGGCCTGGCTGCTTGAATTCCGTATAAATGCTTTTCGCAAATGGCAAATTATGAAAATGCCTCGATGGGCCCATTTAACCATACCGCCCATTGACTACCAGGACATAATATATTATGCAGCCCCCAGGAAATTGGTACCCGGATCCGAAAACAAGGAAATGGACCCCAAGCTGGTCGAGACGTTTGACAAACTGGGCATTCCGCTGCACGAAAGAAACGTGTTGGCAGGAATGGCCGTGGATGCCATTTTTGACTCGGTCTCGGTAAAGACTACTTTTAAGGAAACCCTTG
>JBAZHT010000012.1:0-30577 GCA_041652255.1 Bacteroidales bacterium | reverse complement strand
ACAGGGAAATTGCATTTGGGTGGTCCCGTCCGGACCGCTCCAAGAGAAGCCAATCAGTTGATAAATAGCTGGTTGGCTTTTTTAATGCATTCCCCTGTGAGGGCCTGAAATTCATAAGCTGCTGATTAGCTGCTAGAAAAACAATTCGTGCAACGGACACATTGTTCTTTTATTTGATTTACAGCCAGTTATCAAATTCGTACCCCCGGAGGGCCGTTTTCGCTAAGGCGCTGATTTTCAGCCAAAAGAACAATGTGTCCGTTGCACCCAAAAAATTTTTTTTATCTTAGCATTCTGTCAGGGCTACTGATTATGAAAAGCATATTCTATAAGATGCTGATTACGGCATTGATAACAGCAGTTCCTTTAGTGTTGTTGTCGCAGACAATTCCCGATTCTACCACAATCGCTTCAACCGTCTTTTCCGTTACTACTGATCACGCTGATTCCACCGCTCTTTCGGCTAAACCCGATCATCCTGCTTCCACCGGCCTTACCACTGAACCTGATCGCTGTGCTTCAACGGATTCTTCCGCCTCTCAGCAGCACGCGGCTTCTTATGAGATCCGCATTACGCCGCTGGTCCGGACCTTGCAGGTAAATGAGATATCCTCCAACTCGGCAAGTATTACCAATACTGTCATATCTCTCTTCAACCTGACGGTTTTTGCACGAGGGGTTTGCTGGAGCACTTCCGAAAATCCTACCATAGCCGGAAGGGTGACCATTGACGGGCACGGTGCCGGAGCCTTTACCTCCCGCCTTATTGGCCTGACTCCCAATACCACCTATTACATGAGGGCGTATGCCGTTAATTCCGAAGGGTTTGCTTATGGCCAACAGGTAGCCTTCATTACTCCGGCGCCTGTCCCGACACCCAAACAAGAACCTGAACAAGAACCCAAACAAGAACCTGAACAAGAACCCGAACCCGCACAAATACAGGACCCCCGACCCCAACAGGAGCGCAAATCCCGACCGGACGACGGAGCAGTGGTCCCCCTCCCGGACGAAGGGTTTAAAAGTTATTGCCTGCAATGGTTTGACACAAACAGAGACCATCAGATTTCCGTGGAAGAAGCAGCTGCCGTAACGGAGATAAAATGTCCTTTTTACAACATAAAATCCCTGCAGGGAATTGAATATTTTACTTCTTTACAAAACCTTTCCTGCAGCGATAACGACATGACAACACTGGATGTAAGTCAAAATACGGAATTGGTCTACCTCAATTGCAGCAACAACCGTTTGTCCCAAATAGACATCAGCAGTAACAGGGCCCTGCTTGATCTGAATTGTACCGGTAATCGGCTCACTACCCTGGATATGACGGCAAATACCGCTTTACAAACCCTGTTTTGCGGTTACAATCAACTAACTGCACTGGATCTGAGTCACAACGATGAATTGCTGTGGGTTATTTGTGACTGCAACCAACTACTCACTATGGATGTTAGCAGCAATCCTAATATATTACGTCTTGAATGCGTAAACAACCTGATCACATCGCTCAATGTCAACGGGGCCATATCTTTAATGTCACTGGACTGTTCCCGAAACCATCTGGCCTGCATTGATATCAGCGGAGCCCCCGCATTGACATCCCTGGTATGCATGGAGAACAACCTTGCAACGCTGGATGCCGGATTCAATACGGCCCTGACCCAGCTTTTTTGCACAAACAACGCCCTTCTTAGGGAAATTCGCCTTAACCCCGGGCAGGTTATTGAAGACCTTAGAAAAGATCCACAAACCGTTATACAATACAAATGAAACATGAAAAAGGGAGCCCCCATTATTCAGGAAGGAAACGTGAAGGTTCCGGGAGGAAACATCTGGTATAAGATCGTGGGAGCAGGGAAAAATGGCATACCCCTGCTGACCGTACACGGGGGACCCGGTGCACCGCACCAATACCTGAACCCGTTGCAGGCACTTGCAGATCAACGACCCGTTATCTTTTACGACCAGCTGGGCTGCGGCCGTTCAGACCGGCCGACTGACCCTGCATTGTGGACCGTTGAACGTTTTGTGGAAGAACTGCATATCCTGGGACAGTCCTGGGGCAGCATGCTGGCCGTGGAGTATGTATTGCGTAAAAAGCCCATCGGGATCAGGTCGCTCATCCTGTCCGGTCCTTACCTGGAACAACCGGAAAGGGTGCGTCGGACACTTTGTTCTTTTATCAGATCCACAGGCAGTTAGCAAAATCGTACCCCGGGGGGCTGAAATTCATAAATTGCTGATTATCAGGCAAACGAACAATTGGTCCGTTGCACTATTTTCGCAGCTTTGCAAATTTGAGCAACAGCGTCTTGCTGCCTCCGAATTCAAAGTCAATCACGGCTTTTGCATTGGGCGTTTCTCCTTCCAGGGAGAGGATGCGGCCGCGGCCAAAGCGATCGTGCTCAACGACCATGCCCACAGTAAGGGAGGCAGGGTCTGCTGCCTGAAAACCATCCCGGGAAGACGCGGCCGGCACAGATGCAGCAGCCCCTGTGGCGGACTTAACTCTCCGGAACCCTTCCGGAATTTTTGCAGAAGGAGGCGCTTCTTTTTCCTCAGAGCCTTTCCTGCTACCGGCGAATTGCCGTGAATAAAACGAATTGCGGCGAGAGCTCCATGCCGAGTTGTCACGGCGAGAGCTCCATGCCGAGTTGTCCCATTGCCCGGCTGCCTGATCCAAAGAACCGGCAGAGCCTGTGATCTCCGGGAGGGTGCGGTTCAAAAAGACCGGATCAATTTCCCGTAAAAACCGGCTGGGCGGATTGGATTCCATGGATCCCCAGCGCATACGTGTCTGAGCGCAAGACAAGGTCAGGGATTTCCTGGCCCGGGTCATAGCCACATAGAAGAGCCGCCTTTCTTCTTCCAGTTCCGTAATGGTATTGCTGGACAATAAAGACGGGAAAAGCTTTTCCTCCAGCCCGACTACATAAACATGGGAAAACTCCAGTCCTTTTGCCGAGTGGACCGTCATCAAACTGATCCTTTCCTGGTCCGGTGCGTCTTGTTCATCCATCTGTGTGAGCAAAGTCACGTTTACCAGAAACCGTTCCAGAGTAGGACTGCCTTCCCCTTCATCGGGAACGGTCACCTCTGTTTCCAATTCCACTTCCTTGCCGGCGACTCCGCAAAAAACCTGGATACTGTTCAACAATTCCTCTACGTTATCCAGCTTGGACATACCCTCAATGGATTTATCCTGACGGAGCATGGGAAGGTACCCGGATAGGGTTGCCACGGCCAGGGCCACTTCAAAGGCATTGCTCCCCTGTTCCTGCATGGCCTGTGCGGTCTGAATGATCTCGGCAAAAGCTCTCAGTTTCTGGATTGGATTTCCCCTCAGGCCCGCGGCTTCCGCATCTCCCTGAAGTATGTAGGCAAACGGCGACATGCCGTTAAACATGGCTGCCGAGCCGAGTTTTTGCAGGGTAACCGCCCCGATCCCCCTGGCAGGGACATTGACCGCCCTGCGAAACGCTTCTTCGTCGTTCGGATTTACCACCAGCCGCAGGTATGCCATCAGGTCTTTCACCTCGGCCCGTTCATAAAAGGAAAAACCGCCGTATACTTTGTAGGGAATATTCCTTTTACGAAGCGCCTCTTCAAGGATCCTGGACTGTGCGTTGGTGCGGTAAAGAATCGCAAAATCGCCGTACCCCGACCGGGTGGCATATACTTTTCCCAGAATGGAAGACACAACCTGGAACGCTTCTTCGGCATCTGTATAAGCATTCAGTAATTCAATTTTTTCTCCCGGTTCCGACTGCGCAAAACATTCTTTGCGCATTCTGCGTGTATTGTGCCTGATCAGGCTGTTGGCAGCCTTGACAACCGTCTGCGTGGAACGGTAATTTTGTTCCAACCGGTATTCTTTGGCTTCCGGGAAATCCTTCGTGAAATTCAGGATGTTTTCTATACGGGCTCCACGGAACGCGTAGATACTCTGCGCGTCGTCCCCTACCACAGCTATATTGCGGTGGTTCAGTGCCAGGTTCTTAATGATCAGGTATTGCGCCAGGTTGGTGTCCTGGTATTCGTCTACCAGTATGTACCGGAATTTATCCCGGTATTTTGCCAAAACGTCCGGGTTTTGTTGAAACAAGATGTTGGTATAGAGCAGCAGATCATCAAAATCCATGGCGCCGGCCACCCTGCATTTTTTGGCATACAGTGCGTAAATGTCTGCAATCCGGGGTTTACGTGATGCCTGGTCAGCCTGCATCAATTCGTCATTGCCGGCATAGGCAGAGGCCGTCATCAGGCTGTTCTTGGCTTTGGATATGCGTGACATCACTTCCGCCGGGGGATATGTCTTATCGTCCAATTGCAGATCTTTTATACAACTTTTAATGGCCGATTTACTGTCCGATTTGTCATAGATCGTAAACGTTTCCGGGAATCCCAGCAACTGTGCTTCCTTGCGCAGGATACGAGCAAACACCGAGTGGAACGTTCCCATCCACAAATAACGCACTTTGTCCGGCCCGGCCAGAGAAGAAACGCGTTCTTTCATTTCCTTGGCTGCCTTGTTGGTAAAGGTGAGCGCCAATATTTCCGGGGCCGGGATACCCCGGTCCAGCATATTGGCAATCCGGCATGTTAATACTTTGGTTTTTCCGCTTCCCGCTCCCGCGATGATCAGTGAAGGCCCCGTGATATCTTCTACTGCCTGTCTCTGGGCCTGGTTCAACTCCTGCAAATAGTTCTCCTTCATAGCGACAAATATAGGGAAAAGCCGGTGAAAATTTTATCTTTGTATCTGCTAAAAAAAGTATATGTGCGCCCATTACAAATTGCGTAGAGGATTGAATATCCCCTTGAAAGGCAAAGCCGATACGATCACGGATCCCCCCGTTATTTCTGCACTCTACGCACTAAAACCCACTGATTTTAAACATATTGTACCAAAGCTTCTGGTCAGGGAAGGTGATCCTCTTCTGGCCGGGAGCCCGGTATATTGCGACAAGAACCGCCCGGAAGTACGTTTCACATCTCCTGTAAGCGGGACCGTTCAATCCATCGTCAGGGGAGAAAAAAGAAGGCTGGAAGCCATTCATATCCTTTCCGACGGTAAAAACGATTTCCTGAAATTCCCGGCAGAAGCTCCTGAAACCATGGCGGCGCAAAAAATCAGGGATCTATTGCTGGAAAGCGGTTGCTGGCCTTTTATTACCAGAAGGCCATACGGCATTACCCCTCATCCGGGGGAAATCCCAAAAGCCGTGTTTATCAGCTGCTTTGATTCCGCTCCCCTGGCCCCGGACCTGGATTATGCGTTCGCCGGCTGCGAAGAGGCCCTGAACATGGGCCTTCGGGTTCTGGAAAGGCTTTGCCCCGGGAACATTCATTTGGGGCTTTCGGACAAAACATCTGCACACAGTGTCTTTCGCCGTCTGAATGGCAGGTCCCATACTTTTTCCGGTCCCCATCCGGCAGGCAATCCGGGAATACAGATCCATCACGTTTCACCTATAGGTAAAGATCATGTGATCTGGACCCTCACTCCAATGGGACTTTCTGCTATCGGGGAACTTTTTCTGAAAGGTATATACGATACAACAAGGACGGTAGCCGTAACAGGTCCTTCCCTGCACCGTACAGGCTATATCCCTTGCCGTCCGGGCATTCAGGTGAATGCATTGACCGGATTCCCTTACGATAAAGACACCGAAGTCCGCATTATCAGCGGAAATCCCCTGACCGGAGACAATGTGGGATGGGATGGGTTTCTGGGTTTCCACCACGGACAGATCACTTTTTTGCCGGAAGGAAACTCACGGGAATTGCTGGGATGGGCACGGCCTTTACGCCTGCATAAATTCAGTGCGGCACGGACCTATGTTTCTTACCTGGCTCCTTTACTCGGCAAAACCGGACGTTTTTCGCTCAATACCAACACCAACGGCGGCGCCAGGGCGTTTGTCCTGACCGAAGGATACCAAAAAGTATTGCCCGCAGACATTTTGGTGTCGTTCCTGATCAAAGCGGTTCTGGCCAAAGACATCGATAAAATGGAACAGTTCGGTATCTATGAAATGATCCCGGAAGACCTGGCCTTATGCGAATTCATCTGTCCCTCCAAGATCGAGATACAGGACATTCTCCAACAGGGTATAGACCTGATGATAAAGGAAATGCAATGAAAGGAATAGGAAAGATTGTAAACAGGATCAAACCCGTCTTCAGCAAAGGGGGAAAGTTGGGATTTTTGCATTCAACTTTTGATGCATTTGAATCGTTTCTCCTGGTCCCGGCAACCGTTACCCGGAAAGGGTCCCACATACGTGACTGCAACGACCTGAAAAGGGTAATGATCGTTGTGGTCATAGCCCTGGTTCCGTGCCTGCTTTTTGGTATGTACAATACCGGGTTGCAACATTACCTGGCCATGGGGCCGGGGGCAGAGCTTCCCGGATTTTTTCAGATCTTCTGGTATGGATTTCTAAGGGTAATTCCGCTTGTAATTGTTTCTTATGTGGTCGGTCTGGGAATTGAATTTACCGTCGCACAGGTAAGAGGTCATGAAGTCAACGAAGGATACCTGGTAACCGGCATGCTCATTCCGCTCATAGTCCCTGTAACTATCCCCTTGTGGATGCTGGCCACTGCTGTGGCTTTTTCCGTACTCATAGGGAAGGAGATCTTTGGAGGAACCGGCATGAATATATGGAATCCCGCCTTACTTGCCCGGGCGTTCCTTTTCTTTTCCTACCCGGGATACATGACCGGGGACAAAGTCTGGATAGACGGTTTCAGCGGGGCCACTCCCCTTGCTTTGTGGACAGAACAGACTGGCGCTGCTCAATCCATGCCTTCGTGGAGGGATATGTTCCTGGGATTTATTCCCGGGTCTGTGGGAGAAACTTCTGTTGTATGCATACTTCTGGGAGCTGCTATACTTATTTATACCGGGGTAGCCAGCTGGAAGATCATGGTATCCTGTCTGGCAGGAGCCTCTCTGGCCGGATTACTGGGAGGTATTCCCGTCCATTACCACCTGGTTATGGGAGGCTTTGCCTTTGGGTGTGTCTTTATGGCTACTGACCCGGTCACCAGCCCCCAGACAGAAGCCGGAAAATGGTTCTACGGAGCACTCATAGGCGTACTTACAGTCATCATACGCCTGTTCAACCCCGGTTATCCGGAAGGCATGATGCTGGCCATATTGCTTATGAACACATTTGCTCCCCTGATAGATCATTATGTGGTAGCCTTACACGTGAAACGAAAAATGAAAAAAATCGCTGCCAATGGATAAGAAAAAAAAGAACGGGAACCTCTACACGGTTATTTACGCAGCTGTTATGGTAATAATAGTGGCTGTAGTGCTGGCTTTTGTGTCACAGATCCTCAAACCGCGCCGGGATGCCAATATCAGGCAGGAAACCCGGCAAACCATTCTCCGTTCGGTTCACCTGGAAAAACACTCCTATGAAAAATACATCACAGATACTGCGGCAGGCCCGCAACACCTGCCTTTGTTCATCTGTACCCTGGATGATGGCACCCGGAAATACATCATTCCCCTGGAAGGAAAAGGTCTCTGGGGATCCATAAACGGATACCTGGCCCTGAATGACGATTTTCGTACCGTTTACGGAGCCGTTTTTGACCACGAAGCCGAAACCCCGGGACTGGGCGCCGAAATTTCCACCGCGTCTTTTAGTGATCCTTTCCGTGGAAAATCACTTTACCGGGGAGAAGAATTTGTATCCCTGTCTGTCTTAAAACCGGGAAAATCCGCAGGCAATCCCAATGCGGTTGACGGTATTTCCGGAGGAACACTTACCAGCCGGGGAGTAGAAAACATGATACGCGAATCCCTTGAACCTTATATCCCTTTTTTAAGACACTATGAATAAACGCATTTTCCTGGACCCGCTGTTTAAAAACAACCCCGTTTCCGTATTGGCTCTGGGGATCTGTTCGGCCCTTGCGGTTACCGTAAAAATGGAACCTGCACTGGTTATGGCCCTTTCGGTTACTTTGGTAACCGGGTTTTCCGGACTCATTTTGTCCCTGCTGCGGAATACCATTCCCAATCGTATACGTATCATAGTCCAACTGATCGTGATAGCCTCCCTGGTAATTCTGGTGGATCTGGTATTAAAAGCATTTGCTTATCCCATCAGCAAACAACTCTCTGTTTTTGTGGGACTTATTATTACCAATTGCATCATTATGGGACGCATAGAAGCTTTTGCACTGCACAACAAGCCCTTTCCCGCTCTTGTTGACGGAATAGCCAACGGACTGGGTTACGGAATCATACTTGTGGCTGTTTCCTTTTTCAGGGAACTTTTTGGCTCCGGGACATTGATGGGATACCCGCTTATTCCTGAAAAGTGGTATGTTTCCGCAGGCGGTTTCTATGAAAATAACGGGTTGTTTATACTGCCTCCCATGGCTCTGATAGTTGTGGGCCTCATTGTATGGGTTTTTAACGCCAAAAATGCTAAGAACGATAAAAAAGCATGGAACAAATAATTGACATATTCGTAAGATCGGTCTTTGTCGAGAATATGATCTTTGCCTATTTCCTGGGCATGTGTTCTTACCTTGCAGTATCCAAAACGGTGAAAACTGCTTCGGGACTGGGACTGGCCGTTATTTTTGTATTGTTGATAACACTTCCCGTCAACTACCTGTTGGACCGTTATGTGCTTTCACCAGGGGCTTTGGCACAGATCAATCCGGCATGGGCTACGGTAGATCTAAGTTTTCTGAGTTATATCTTGTTTATTGCTGTTATAGCAGCCATGGTTCAGCTGGTAGAAATGATCGTGGAAAAATTTGCTCCGGCCCTGTACAACAACCTGGGTATATTCCTGCCGTTGATAGCCGTTAACTGTGCCATCCTTGGCGGATCGCTTTTCATGCAGGAAAGAGCCTACGAAAATATATGGCAGGTCCTGGCTTTTGCCCTGGGTTCGGGATTCGGATGGTTTCTGGCCATTGTTTCTATAGCAGCCATCCGGGAAAAACTCGGTTATTCGAACATACCGGCCCCCATGCGGGGTCTGGGTATTGCTTTTATCATTACGGGATTGATGGGGATCGCGTTTATGAGTTTTATGGGTATACAATTTTAAGTGTGCATGATGACAATGATCCAATTCCTGTTGCTGGCAGTTTCCGCGATCCTGATCGTTACCCTGGTCCTGGTTCTGTTGCTGATCTATGCAAAAATCCGGTTAACGCCTTCAGGGAAGGTGAAATTGACCATAAACAGCGAAAAAACACTGGAGACTGAGCCGGGAACAACGTTGCTCAGCACACTGTCTGCCAACAAAATATACCTTCCGTCTGCATGCGGCGGTTCAGGAACCTGCGGATTGTGTAAATGCCGGGTAGTTACAGGAGGAGGATCCATCCTGTCTACCGAAACCGGCTTCTTTACCAGGAGGGAACAACAAAACAGATGGCGCCTTGCTTGCCAGGTGAAAGTTAAGGAAGACATGCAGATAGAGATCCCAGACGAAATCCTGGGTGTCAGGAAATGGGAATGCGAAGTCATCAGTAACCGGAATGTGGCTTCATTCATAAAAGAATTTGTCATAAGGCTCCCCGAAGGAGAAAATCTGTCTTTCCAATCGGGAGGGTATATCCAGATTGATGTTCCGCCTGTCATAGTAGATTTTGCCAAAGACATCGCCGTTGAAAAAGAATACCTTGCCGAGTGGGACGCGCTGAAACTTTGGGACCTGAAAATGGTAAACCGGGAATACGGGTTCAGGGCCTATTCCATGGCCAACCATCCTGCGGAAGGAAACCGGATCATCCTGAATGTTCGTATTGCCACTCCGCCCTGGGACCGTGCACGCGGGAGTTTTATGAAAGTAAATCCCGGCATTTGTTCTTCTTATATTTTTTCCCGTAAACCGGGCGATAAAGTAAAGGTTTCCGGTCCTTTCGGAGAGTTTTTCCTGAAAGAAACCCGTGCAGAAAAGATCTTCATAGGAGGCGGAGCCGGCATGGCACCCATGCGTTCCCACATCTTTCACCTGTTTCATACCCTGAAGACAACTGACAAAGTGTCTTTTTGGTACGGGGCAAGATCCCGTCGGGAATTGTTCTATGAAGAAGAATTCAGGGAAATTGAAAAGGAATTTTCCAATTTTACGTTTCATATAGCACTTTCTGAACCCAAACCGGAAGACAACTGGCAGGGATACACCGGGTTTATACACCAGGTGATCCTGGATCATTACCTGAAAGACCACCCGGAACCGGAAGAAAACGAATATTACCTTTGCGGCCCCCCTCTTATGACAGATGCCGTTATCCGTATGCTGGACAACCTTGGAGTTCCTGAAGAGCACATTCTCTTTGATGACTTTGGAGGTTGAGGTTTTTTTTGTTTACCTTTGTGTACTATCAATCCGATTAAGAAAAGTAACAGAATATGGAAGTAAAAATCAGCAAAGATCCCGTACCCGTAATATCTATAAACGGAAGGATGGATACAGGCAACACAGTCATTTTTGAAGAAGCCATAGCTCCTCTCCTGAAAAGCCCCACAAAAGACATGATCATTGACGGTTCAGACCTGGAATACATAAGCAGTTCAGGCCTGCGTCAATTTCTTGTACTGCAAAAAAACATAAAGGAGAAAAACGGTTCTTTAAAAGTCCGCAACCTCAGGGCCGAGATCAGGGATATCTTCGATCTGACCGGCTTTACCAACATCTTCACCATTGAGTAGAATTTTGCTTCGGATCAGCAGCCGGATGGAAGCATAACTCGCTTCCAGGTATTTTTCCATATCCTGTAGGGAAACCCACTCCGTTTTCTCTATCCCTTCTTCTGTCTGGGGATTTAAAGAACTCCTTTCTTCTGCGGTCATGCGAAACCAGGCAGTAGTTTTTAAAACATTCTTCCCCTGGAAACGGTATGTATGGTATGTGGCGGCAAACTGATCCCCGGTAATTTGCAGACCCCGGGCACCTGTCTCCTCGGCGACTTCCCTGAGAGCCGTTTCCCAAAGTGATTCACCGGGTTCCTGTTTCCCTTTAGGCAAATCCCACCTGCCGTAACGATAGATCATCAGGACATCACCGTTCTTATTGGTTACTACACCTCCGGCTGCGTGAAAAAGAACAAAACGTGAACACAACTGTTTAAATGATTCCAAAGGATCTTCTACAGGGATAACCAAATGATTTATATTGGAATTGCATTCAAAACCGGCTATCAGATCTTCCCATGAACCGGATCTGTCTGAAGGTGCAAGCGTAACCGAAGGAAGCAAACATACGGGACTGTCCGGACGGCATAACTGAAGGCGCCTATTATTGAAGAAAATACTGTACATTTGTACAAAGATATGTGATTATTATGGAATCTGCTGAAAAAATAGTGGCACAAAAGCTATTGGAAATTCAGGCCGTACAGCTAAATACTGAGAACCCGTTTGTTTGGGCTTCTGGATGGTTGTCCCCTATATATTGTGATAACAGGAAAATTTTGTCGGTTCCCGACGTGAGGAACTTTATTCGTGATACCCTCTGTAACCTGATCATGCATAACTATCCTTCGGTAGAGGTCATAGCCGGGGTGGCCACGGGAGCCATTGCCATGGGAGCCCTGATTGCCGACAAGCTTGAAAAACCATTCATATACGTACGTCCCATGAGAAAAGATCATGGTACCGGAGCACAGATAGAAGGATCACTGGAACCGGAATCCAGGGTGGTTGTTGTGGAAGACCTGATTTCCACGGGACATTCTGCGCTATCAGCATCTGACTGTCTTAAGAAATCATGTGCCAACGTGCTGGGCATGGTAGCCATATTTTCTTACAATTTTGATATTGCCCGCAGGGCTTTTGAAAAAAGCAACTGCGAATTACATACATTAACCAATTACGACACACTTATCCGGGAAGCTGCCGAGAACAATTACGTGAACAAAGAGCAGCTGGACACCTTGAAAATATGGCGTCTGACTCCTAATACCTGGGGAAGATAATTATGGGAAATACACACGTTACGGGAGACGTATGCTACGTTAACAAACCCGCCGAGGCCGTTTTTGAAATGTTTTCCGATTTTTCAAAATTTGCGGACCGTTTACCTGAAGACAAAAAAGATAAAGTAACTATAACCGAAGACACGATACTGGCAAATACCCAGGGAATGCAAATGGGAGTTAAGGTTACAAGAAGGGAACCTCCTACACTGATAGTCATGGAGCAATACGGAAGTGTTCCGTTTGCCTTCAATCTGAACCTGCACATCCATCCCCTGGAAGAAGGCTGCGAATTGAAGCTGGAACTGGACGCCGAACTCAGCATGATGATCAAAATGATGCTGGGAGGAAAGCTGAAAAATTTTATAAATCAGTTTACTACGCAACTGGCCGAAGGTTTGAACCGGTAAGTGTTAAAACCCGGGTCTTATGATGAAGGACTTCAGAAGAATACTGGAAGAGTCCCTGCCCCCCGGAGAAATTGATCTTTTACTGGCTTCACTGGATACTTCCCCGCCCGTCAGCATACGGCAACATGTCCGGAAAACAGACAAGGAACTGTTTCC
Organism: Bacteroidales bacterium; assembly: GCA_041652255.1. Lineage (GTDB taxonomy): Bacteria > Bacteroidota > Bacteroidia > Bacteroidales > UBA932 > DMER64. The sequence goes on along the minus strand of JBAZHT010000012.1, from coordinate 18,035 downwards.
CGGCTCAGAGCCTGTTACCTGGTGCCCGGCTGGCCGGTACCTGGAGGAACGACCGGTCTTCACACTTGATCCGCGCTTTCATGCAGGAGCTTATTACGTTCAGGAAGCTTCCGGAATGTCACTCTGGCAACTGAAAACGTTCTTACAATCCATCAAAACGCCCCGAGTGCTGGATGCCTGTGCGGCTCCGGGAGGCAAAAGCACCCTATTGCTGGACATCATGCCCGGTGACGGTTTGCTGGTAAGCAATGAGGTCATTCGTTCACGGATTCCTGTCCTGACTCAGAACATGGCCCGCTGGGGCTACTCCAACGTTGTCGTTACACAGAATGATCCCGGGGCATTTGCCAGGCTCCCCGGGTATTTTGATGTCCTGGTCGCAGATGTCCCCTGTTCCGGGGAAGGATTGTTCCGTAAAGAACCTGGATCCCGTAACAACTGGTCTCCGGCCGGAGTTGATCTTTGTGCATCGCGGCAACGCAGGATCCTGACAGACCTGTGGCCGTCTCTCAGAGAAGGGGGCCTGTTGTTTTACAGCACATGCACTTTTAACCGGAAAGAAGACGAAGAACAGGTGGAATGGATGGTCCGGCATCTGGGCGCGCGCGTCTTACTCGGCCCGGAAAAATATTTTCCCCATCGAATCAGGGGAGAAGGTTTTTTCATGGCACTGCTCCAAAAACAAGGCGATCCCGCAAACCCGGGAAACAATAAGATTGCCGGCATGAACCGGAAGAAAAGTACTCCCGGGAAAGATCATGTTCCTTTCGGAATCCCGGCCTTTTTAAAAGAGGGGTACGCTTTTTCCATGAAAGGGACGTTGCTAAAAGCATTTCCCGCATTATGGCAGGCAGACATGACAGCCCTGGAACAGATCCTGAACGTCATTCATTCGGGGATTGCCGTTGCCCAGAGAAAAGGAAACGACTGGATCCCGGGGGCGGATCTTGCCCTGGCCGTTGATCTGAAGAAAAACGCTTTTGAACAACACCCGGTTGATTTTTACGGTGCCATCTCTTTTTTACGCAGGGATTCACTGGTATTGCCCGCGAGCTGTGAAAAAGGATTTGTTTTGATAACCTACGATGATCTGCCCCTTGGTTTTGTAAAGAACCTTGGATCCCGTTCAAACAACCTGCATCCTGTATCCCGCAGGATCCTGATGCCTGCAGAACGTATATACACACCAGACTAAACCGAGCTGTTATGAAGAAGATGAAAGTCCTGACAAAGGAACAATACCGCAAAAAGGGGAAACGCTTTTACAAGCTGGAGAAGTTTTTTACCGGGCCCATATATGGCCTTATGAAAAAAAGGAACGCCGCTTTACGTAAAGAGTTGTTTATTGAAACAGCATACGGAAAGATCCGTACCGTTTGGTACGGGCTGAACAATCCCGCACCTTCGCCGCTTCTGATTGACCTGCACGGCGGTGGTTTTATTCTGGGCAGTCCGGAAATGGATGAAAAAATGAACATTCAATGGAGCCGTGATCCGGGATTTCGGATCGTCAGCATTGATTATCCCAAGGCCCCCGATCATCCTTTCCCTCATGCCGTTGAAGGAGTCTACGCTGTTATTGAACATATATTCGATCACGCTGTGGAATACGGCATCAATACTCAACGAGTAGCCATAGGCGGACATAGTGCCGGAGCGAATCTGGCCACCGTATCCTGTATGAAGGCGAATAAGTCCGAAAAAATAAACTTTGTCTGTCAGTTCTTGAATTGCCCGCCCCTGGATCTGGCTACAACGGCCCTTGAAAAGCCGCATCCAAAAGGAAGTATCCCCCGGAAAATGTCTTTTATTTTTGACAATTGCTACCTTAACGGGACCGACGGGCACCATCCTCATATTTCACCTGTATATGCCCAAGCGGAAGATCTGAAGGGACTTCCACCGGCCATGATCATTGTTGCAGGCAGGGATTCTCTCCACGATGAAGGGGTCCTTTATTACAAGAAGCTGATAGATTGTGGAGTGGATGCCAGGTTATTTGACTACCCCGACGGGCTTCATTGTTTTATACTAAAACGTTCTGTTCGTTCAGAAGATGCTTTTGAGAAAGCAAGCGATTTTTTGAAAAAATACCTGCAAGGGTGATCAACGTGAAGTGTCCGGAGCAAAGAACTTCGCGGGCCGCGCAGGCACGGAACCGAACGAATTCAAAACGACGGAATACTCAGATCCGTCTGATAGCGCATACCGGATATGGAGCGGAATAAGTTCCTTTACAGTCAATGAGATCACAACAAAGGCAAACGGAGAGTTCACCGAGTGGGGAACCAAAGTGACTTCCCAAACCGGGTCTTCTCCCGGTTTTTCGTTCTGCACAGGCGTATCGGAATAATAGAAATCTTCCTGCAGCCGATTGAAAAATACAGAAGGATTTTCCAGAATGTCAGGCGAATTTCTGTCGTGTGATATTTCCTGCCACTCTTCCGTACCTTCATTGTAATAGTACTTTATTTCACCGTCGCAATACACATAAAACTCGTCCATGTGTATGTAGAACATATCCTCCTGGAGTATCATGGTCCCGGAAACCGTTCCGTTCCAAAGAAAATCAGTCTCTATGGCCGGAGCCTGCCTGATCTTGTTTGTTAACGTTTCCATCAATCCCGTAGTAGTCTGTGCCTGCAATATAAGTGCAGCAAACAAGGAGAGTATGCCCGTTATAAGACGTTTGAATTTCATTTACTTAAAAAATCATCCAGCATCTCCTGGCTATTTATCAATAATTCCCTGGGACTGCTTCCACGAGGCGGACCCACAATACCGGCTTCCTCCAGCTGGTCCATGATCCTGCCTGCCCGGTTGTATCCCAGATGGAATCTGCGTTGCAATAAAGAAGTGGATCCTTCCCCGTTCTGAATGATCAACCTGGCGGCTTCTTCAAACAAATCGTCGCGATGGCCTCCGGTTGCAGATACGACATCCTGTCTGTCCGTTTCCGAGTATTCCGGTAATTCAAACGCACCGGGATACCCCTGCTGGTCGGCAATATATTCCACCATCCGTTCCACTTCCGGAGTGTCAATGAAAGCGCATTGTACGCGTAACAGATCGCTTCCGGCAGAGATAAGCATATCGCCCCTTCCCACCAACTGGTTTGCCTCGGACACATCAATAATGGTCCTGGAATCGATCTTGGATGCTACACGGAATGCGATGCGGGCAGGGAAGTTGGCTTTAATGGTTCCGGTAATGATGTTTGTTGTAGGTCTTTGTGTCGCTATAACCAGGTGAATCCCGCATGCCCTTCCCATTTGGGCCAAACGGGTAAGCGGTCCTTCCACATCCCGTCCGGCTGTCATGATCAAGTCGGCAAACTCGTCTATGATCACTACAATAAAAGGCATAAAACGATGGCCTTTCAGGGGATTCAGAACCCTTTCCAGAAATTTCTTGTTGTATTCCTTGATATTGCGGACTCCGGCCTTGTTATACAGCTCAAGCCTCGCATCCATCTCTATGCACAAAGAATTGAGTGTATAAACGACTTTTTTTGTATCTATAATGATGGGATTTTCGGCTTCGGGAAGTTTTGCAAGAAAATGGTTTTCAAGTTTTGAATACAAATTCAGTTCCACCCGTTTGGGATCCACCAGCACCAATTTCAAATAGGCGGGATGCATTTTGTACAAAAGAGAAGCCAGTATGGCATTCAAAGCGACCGATTTTCCCTGACCTGTAGCTCCGGCAACCAGCAGGTGCGGCAATCGAGCCAGATCCAGCATCACAATCTCATTGGAAATGCTTTTTCCCATAACAATTGGCAGGTCGTAGCGGGATTCCTTGAATTTGGCGGAATCCAGTACACTTTTCATAGGTACCAGAGAGGGTTTGTCGTTGGCCACTTCAATACCTACCATGTTGGTGCCGGGAATTGGCGCAATGACCCTCATACCCCGGGCTGCCAGTGACAGCATAATGTCATCCTCAAGCCTGGTGAACTGGGAGATCCTGATCCCGGGAGATAGTACGATTTTATACAATGTTACGGTGGGTCCGGGGGTAGCCACGATCTTTTCTATCTGTATATCGAATGTTCTCAGACACTCCACGATTTTTTGATTGTTCCGTTCCAGCTCCTCCTGGGAAACTTCCCGCAACTGATTCCTGTAGTCCTCCAGCAAACTCAAAGGAGGTTTTTTGTAACGGGACAGATCCTGTTTGGGATCGTAAAACAACATGTCTCCGGCTGTGGATTCTTCTTCAATTTTCTCTACTTCAAAAACAGGTTGTTCCCGGGTTTCGTTTTCCTTTGGCTCATCCGGCTTAACCGGATCTTCGGCTTTGAGCTCTTTCTCTGTTATACTTTCCGGTTTATGTGTTGAAGATTGCGGTTCGTTCACGTGATCCGTGCCTTCTGTTGCCGGGACTTTGGTTTTTCTTTTACGAATCCACCTGTAGACAATAGGTACCAGGAAAGCGGTCAGCACGAAAAAAAGTACCACACCGGTCCCGACTGTTCCCAGCATACTGATAAGCCATTCGTTCACACGGTACCCGTAGGTTCCGCCCACTCCGGCACCGAACAAATATTCAAGCGACGTAAAGCTGAAAACATATCCCAGTGAAACGGAAAGAATGATGCACACAAATGCGGTTATGAAAAACAGAGGGATAATACGTACCTTCTTTATCCTTAATAAAAAAACAGCTAACGCCGCGAAGAAAAAAGGAATTATGAACGCACTGATCCCAAAGAGTTCGCCAATGAACAGGTTAGACCAGTAATTGCCAATGCGTCCGGCACTGTTCGCCGCCTCTGCCTGTGGGTCAACCATTCCCCCTTCTGATAACAGGCTCTGATCCACGGTCCAGGTAAACAAGTAGGAGATAAAAGCGATCAACAGATAAAGACCGACAGCCAGAAATAACCATCCTGCTATCAGTCTGAAATTATCACGAATACGTTGATTTTTGTCACTGGCCATTGGATGCCGACCTTTTCTTCTTTTTGTTTTTATGCCATTGTCCCTGACGCTGTGAGCGTATTCCGGGGGCATTGGGCTGTCTGAACTCTCCCTGTATTTCAGATAATTTGGCGCCTTCGGGAACGGTAAGCGTTCCGTTTGAAAGCGTTTTAATATCATTGAATATGGTCTGGTCAGAAACTGTGTCCTTATTCCAGATCAGGTATTGTTTACGCATATAGGAGGCCAGGGCCATGGTCATGGCATCGCGTTCTTCGCCGACAGGTTTGGCGGCAATGGCCATTACCATATTTTGGATATTCCGCCCGTAATGCATCACTTTGACGGGGTCCCTGTTTGCATCAATGGAATGCGGTTTGGTCACGAAATTTTCTTTAATCGGAGGAGGAAACGGGGCATCTACTTCCAGGTCATAGTCGGCGATGATCTGGACATGATCCCACAATTTATGGTAAAAATCATTCATTTCGCGTAATTGCGGATTCAAAGCACTCATGGCATTGATGATTGCTTTTACCTGCCGGGTACGTGCTTCTTTGTCCGAAATGCTTTTGACTTCGCGGACCATTTCCTGTATGTAACGCCCGTATTCAGGCAGTATCAGCTTCTCTCTCTGTGTGTTATAATCCATAGGATGTGTTATTTCAGGCCACTAATATACAAAAACAATCTCATTCAGAGCTACCCATCCCTGCCGGCCGTCTTCCAGTTCTATGCGGGCCCAGTTGCCCATCTGTTCAAGAACACGTACACGTGTGCCTTCATGGATAACCAAAAGGTCTTTTCCCTGTGTGTCGGGAGCCGCTTTCACAGGACTTACTGCTGCCAGCACGATCGCTATGTCTTTTCTGGTTGCCTGTTTTTTGGATTGCCAGGCAAAAACTGTAGTCATCACCGCAAAAAGAAAAATGATAACAGACAAAATGAAAGCTGCTTTACGAAACTTAACACCCCTGGCATACAGGAAGAACAAGAAAAACAGGATGGCCATTAATAAAACACCTACTGATATGACCGCCCACATATCTGAAGACAAGATCTGGTGACTTTTACGGATCCAGTCCGCCACGAAAAACGTGGGGACAGGTTCTATCCTGTCTATGCATTGTTCCCGTGCAATTTCCAGATTATAGGTAATATCGGGATCATTGGGAGCCAGACGCAGTGCTTTTTCATAATACAGAACGGCATATGCCATATAACGCATTTTAAAATACGTATTCCCGATATTGTAATACAGATCTGCCGATTCCAGACCGGAATTTTCAATTTCAAGGTAATATTCCAGAGCGTCCTGATATTGCTCACCTGCATAATACGCATTGGCTTCATTCCAAAGGCTGTCAGGGATTTCCCGGGCTTCAGCAGTAAGGCACGAGACCAGACCAAAAACAATGAGAAATAACACTTTTTTCATACCTCAGGTCAATTTTAGGGCTTGCTCCATTTTACTTATAGCTTTAACCGCCATTTCAAAGATCCTTTCTTTTTCCAATTGCCCGGGATCCGGGGCATAACGGGCATATTCACACGCCTCTATAATATCTGTAAAATTTTTGATCAAGTCCTTCCCGACATTACGTTCCCGCAACATATCAGAGATCCGTTCACGTGAACATTCCGCCTGGGACAAGCCTAATTTATCGGCAATATAACCCCATAAAGCACGATGCAATTCTTCATAATAGGCTTCAAAAAGCTTTTGTTTTAACAACACACCGGCTGTTTTAAGTCTTGTTCGCGCAATTTTGTTGGCTTTGCTGTTTCTTACGCGAATCATATCATTCATGTGTTCACGCCTCTTGTTCAGTACCACGTATACGATCCCTGTTACAGCAATGATCAGGGCCAGAATAATAAAATACAAATAACTGCCTGTCAGGTATTTTCCTTTGTTGCGCCAGGAAGGAACCGCCGTTCTTATATATCGGATATCCCTACCCAGGCTCTCCACGGCACGCCGGTGTATTCCCGGAGCGTAGGAAACTCCGGGAGCGGCCGGATCCGTACTTCTTACCACTATCAGTTTAAGAGGTTCGGAGCGGATGGTCTTGTATTGTTTGTTTTGTATGTCGTAATATGATAATTCCACGGGGTCAATGGTAAAATCCCCGTGACTTCTTGGAATCACCGGATATTCAAAAGTTTTGGATCCGGAAAATGTTCCCCCTGTACTTCGGGAATTGTCTGTGATTTTGGCATCGTAAACTTCAAAATCCGGAGGAAATGTTACCCGGGGAGCTTCCAGAAGATTGATGTTTCCCTCTCCTGTAATGGTTATATATACAGAAACTGCATCGTGTGCTTTTACAGAATCCTTCCCGATATAGGCACTTATCGAAAATTTGCCGACAGCACCCTTAAACGTACCGGGAGCCCCGGCGGGCAGTTCGCTTACATTAACGGTTACAGCAGGAGCTGTTACCCGTTTACGTATGGTCTGATAAGAACCAAAAAACTCATCCAGCAAAGATTGCCCCCTTCTTGTATTGCGCACCTGGATCACACAGACGATCTCCGAGGGATCTATCTTTATGGGACCGGATTGTTGCGGAAGCAATACATAGCGTCTGAGCGTGGCTACCTGATATATCTCTCCGTCTACATTTTCACGCTGCCAGTCAATCTGTTGGGGTGCATAAACTTCCTGGCTCCAGAACCCGTTGAATGTCGGAAATCTAATATCTTCCGCCCCGGATACGTTTACGCGTGTATATAGTTTTAACGTAGCCGTCAGAGGTTCTCCTTTCACTACACGCCGTTTGCTTACATCCAGCCTCAGGAAAACATCCTGATCGGAAATAGCGGTACCGGTAGCAGGATCTTGTTCTTGAACGTTACCTGCCGGAGAAGAAGTTCCCTGGATTACTTCAATGATAAGGGGTTGTGTTCGGTAGGTCACTTTATCGGACACCACCGAAGCTTCCCCAATCGTAAATTTTCCGGTAGTACCGGCTTCCAGGATATACGTATAACTTACAGACCGGCTTTGGGTCCTGCGCCCGTTTATGTACTCCATGCGGTTCATGGTAGATGTAGTAGGTCCGGCCAATACCATGAAACTTTGAATTTCAGGGGGATTGAAAGATTCCGGTTCCAGATTTGTGGCTGTGAACACAAGGCGGAACCTTTCTCCGGTGGCTACCACATTAGGCGCTTCAACGGTAAACTGGCCTTGAGCATTCGCTTGTACAAGACTCAATACAGTCCAAAGTAACAAGAGTGTTCTTCTCATATTCTTGTTATGTTTTTACCAATTCTTACCGGATCTGACAGGGACAGCTGCTTTGGCTTTTTCTTTCTGCACTTTTTCCTGGGTTTCACGTTCTTTTTGTTGCACAGCTTCCAGCATTTGCTGTGCAGCCTGGGGTGTTATGGCCGGAGGCTGCTGCTGTTGTTTGTTCCCGTTCTGATCCTGATCCTGGTCCTGGTCCTGGTTTTGATCCTGGTTTTGATCCTGATCCTGATCCTGGTTCTGGTCCTGGTCCTGCTGCTGATCCTCCTGTTCCTGCAACATCTTCTGGGCATATGCCAGGTTGGTTTTCGTTTCCATATCAACGGGGCGGTTACGCAATGCCTGTTTATATGCTTCTATACTTTTGGCATAATCTTTCTGTGAGAGATACATGTTCCCGAAATTATGCCAGGCAAACGCTTTCTCCCGTGGATCGGACAGTGAGTCCGGAACATGGGTCATTGTACTCACGGCCTGTTGATGATCATCCACCATCTGCATGGTGTTGGCCAGATTGTATTTCGCTTTCAGGGAGGAAGAGTCTTTTGACGCTGCCCTGTGATAATCCAGCAAAGCTGTTTCCATGTCCCCCTTGCGAAAAGCCCTGTTCCCGGACCGTATGTCCTTTTTATCTGCCTGTGCAGAAGCCGTCAGCGACAAACTCGTAAACAGGATAAAAACTGCTGTTTTTGTAAAGATATCAAAACTTTTATATCGTCTGCCCTTTCTTTCACCAATAAGAATTTCCAGGAAAAGGAAGAAAAGGGCAATAGCAAAAAAGTACATATACTGCTCGTTAAAATCCTCAAATACTACCGATTGAAACTCCTGCTCATCCAGTTCTCTTATAGCTTCTATGATTCCCTGAAGCCCAAAATCGGAATTGCCCGCTCTGACATAACTGCCTCCACCGGCCTGAGCCACTTCAGCAAGGGTTTTTTCATCCAGTTTTGTAACGACCGTATTCCCTTCTTCGTCTTTCAAAAGGGTTCCGTCCGCCAGTGGTATGGGTTTCCCGAATTCCGAGCCGATACCTATGCAGTGGACCTGTATCCCCTGATTAGCTGCTTCCCGGGCTGCAGCAACGGCATCGTCTTCGTGGTTTTCTCCATCGGTGATCAGGATCAGGGCACGGCTTTCCGGTGTGTCCAGACTAAAACTCCTGATCCCCGTCAGAATAGCCTGTCCAAGAGCTGTCCCCTGACGGGAAACAGATCCGGTGTTGATGGAGTTCAGAAACACTTTGGCACTTACATAGTCTGTGGTAACAGGTAACTGTACAAAAGCATCTCCGGCAAAAACAATAAGTCCTATTCGATCCCTGTCCAGATTGTCAACCAGACGGGATACAGCAAGTTTGGCCCGTTCCAGCCGATTTGGCGTGTAATCCTGTGCCAGCATGGAGTTGGAAACATCCAGGACGATCATGATTTCTACTCCGGTCCGTTTCATTTCTTTGACACGGGCACCCGTACGGGGCCTGGATAATCCCAGGGCAAAGAAAAACAGGGCCAAACAGAAAAGACTGATCTTGAGCCATCCCCTGCGGGAAGACACACCGGGAGTCAGAGTCTTTATCAATTGGGGATCCCCAAAACGTTTCAACATTCTTTTGCTGCGACGCCTGTACATACCGTACAGCAAAAGCAACAGGGGAATTGCTGCTATAATCCATAAATATTGTACCTGAGCCAGTTGTATCATATCTCTTTACGGTATTCTTCTTAAAACGATCCAACGCAACAAAAATTCCAGAGCCAGTGCCAGCAGGGCTATCAGGGCATAATTCATGAACAGTTCCCTGTAGACCGGAAACGAATCCACCATTGTCCTGCTTTTTTCCATTTGGTTTATCTGGCTGTATATGGACAATAATTTGGTATTATCGGTGGCCCGGAAATACTGACCGTCCGTTGTGTTTGCTATTTGTTTCAGCAACTCTTCATCAATTTCTACTTTTACCTGCTGTATCTGGACCCCGAAAGGTGTCATTACCGGGTAAGGAGCCATACCATGAGCCCCCACACCTATGGTGTAAACACGCACTCCGTAAGTCCGGGCAATTTCCGCGGCAGTCAGCGGGGTCACTTCTCCCCTGTTATTTACCCCGTCTGTGAGCAGGATCACTACGCGGCTAACCGCTTCCGAATCTTTCAACCGGGCTACGGCAGTTGCCAGACCGTTACCTATTGCCGTCCCATCTTCTATCAGACCGGTCTGGATCTCCTTCATCATATTGATCAGAGTGATCCTGTCTGTGGTCAGGGGACACTGGGTATAGGATTCACCGGCAAATACGACAATCCCTATGCGATCCGTGGGACGTTCGGCAATGAATTGGATGGCTATGTCTTTGGCTGCGGCTATCCTGTCCGGCTGAAAATCTCTGGCCAGCATGGAAGTGGATACGTCCATAGCCAAAACAATATCGATTCCTTCCGTTGAAGTGGTTTCAAAATCGGAAGATGAACGGGGACGTGCCATGGCCAGGATCAATGCTGCCATTGCTACCAGCCGTAACAAAAAGGGAATATGCCTGAATGCCTTTCTCCAGGAACTTCTGTCATCCCGAAAAGGCTGCAGGGAAGAAACCTGCAGGGAGGGGGTGCTTTTTCCTTTCAGTTCCCGGTATACGTACCAGCCTGCTAAAGGAATCAGCAGGATGAGCAGGAATAGTATTTTCGGATATTCAAAAAACATAACGGTACTTTAAACTTCTTTTTCTTCTATCAAGGCAGTTTGGGTAACAAATTCCACGGCCTGATCCAGGGAGGTTTCGTTTTCAATATCGGAGGGTGTGTATTTTGCAAATTTGGCAAGATCACCGGTACGTAACATGTCTTCCAGTGTCCTGATAATTTCGACTGTCAAAACAGGATCTCCGGCCGTTTTTTTATGCAACGATCCGATCATTTCCGCCGATGTCTGTTCCATAGCCTGAATGCCCCATCTGTCACGCAGGTATATGCGTACTGTATCGGTCAGCACCGTATAATACTGTTTTACGGTCTGCTTTTTCCATAGTTTCTGCTTTCTTATGGCTTCCAGGGCTTTCAACGCAGCAATGTGCGGCGGGTCTTTGGGTCGGGACAAGCCGAAAACAGGCAGGTTTTTCCTGCGTCTTTTAACGATCCAGACTATCATCCATATTATTCCGGCAAGAGCCAGCAACAGTCCGGCTGCCATAAGGATCTCGGCCCATGTCAGGGGATAACGCATCTGGGGTTTTAGCCCGAATGCCTGAAAAGAGGTCGTGTCAACCTGGATGGTATTGACATACAGCCGGGGGCCTCTGTACCATAAGGTATCTACCGTACCGTCGGGTTTTCTCAAAAACAATGGCATGTCAGGTAACCGGTAGGACCCGCTGTCGAATGACGTGAGCAGGATACGTGCCTTCAAAGACTCCAGGTGTTTTTTCCTGTAGACCGAATCCAGCAGGATTGGCGACAATGCCTCCACACCTTCTGTGATCAGATGTGGCACCTCCGGAAGATCCACGGTTTCTATCCCGGAAATACCGTCCGTATTTTCAGGCAGGATCATGGTCCACCAAACCTGGTCCCCTATCAATATGCTGTCTTTGTCCAGGACGGATTCCCTGACCTGATCTTTTTCGTGTTCCGGGATCCCGGGGATCAGTTGCCCGAATACCAGGCATGGCAACTGCAGGAAAACCCATACAAGAACAATGATCTTTCTCAAATATAATTCATGCATAATCAGGCCCTGCTTTTAAATAAACGGATCAGCGGTTGTACATAATCCTGGTCCGTCGCTATTTTTACGTGATCTACATGGTATTTATTCAGGACGGTTTTAAGATTGTCCTGGCTGCTTTGGTACCAACGGGCATAATTTTCCCTGACCTTTTTCCCGGAAGTATCTATCCATTGTTCACGACCGGTTTCTGCATCGGCCATTCTTACAAGACCTACGTCGGGCAATGAGGTTTCCCGGGGATCGTAAACCTGTATAGCGGCCAGATCGTGCTTATTGACGGCTATTTTCAGCGCCTCCTCAAAACGCGGTTTTTGCATACTGTCCAGGTCCATCATGTCAGAAAGGAGAAATGCCGTACATCGTTTCTTAATGGCATTGGTCAAAAAGCGAAGGGCTTCCGAAATATTGGTCTCTCTGCTGAGCGGCTCATATTCAAGCATTTCACGAATAATGTGTAATAAGTGGGAACGGCCTTTTTTGGGAGGAATGAATTTCTCGACTTTGTCACTGAAAAACAAAGCCCCAACTTTGTCATTATTTATGGAAGCTGAGAAACTCAGTACGGCCGCCACCTCGGCTAAAAGATCTTTTTTTAGTTTTTTACGTGTGCCGAACCAGCGCGATCCGCTTACATCCACCAGCAGCACAACGGTCAACTCGCGTTCTTCTTCAAAGACTTTGATATAGGGGGCATTCATGCGCGCGGTAACGTTCCAGTCCATATTCCTGACATCATCCCCGTACCCGTATTCACGCACTTCGCTGAAAGCCATTCCCCGGCCTTTGAACGCCGAGTGGTACTCTCCTGCAAAGATTTGTCGGGAAAGACCTCTTGTTTTGATCTCGATCTTCCTTACATTTTTAAGCAAATCGTTTGACATGATCAATTATTAAGGAACTTCAACGGCATTGATTATGGATGTGATTATATTTTCCGAGACAATGTTCTCGGCTTCGGCTTCGTAAGTAAGCCCGATCCTGTGGCGCAACACCTCATAGGCTATGGCACGAACGTCCTCCGGTATTACATAACCCCTCCTGCGAATAAAAGCATAGGCCTTTGCCGCTATTGCAAGGGAAATGCTGGCACGTGGAGAAGCCCCGTATGAGATCAGCGGGGTAAGGTCCTTCAAGTTGTATTGATCGGGGTTCCTTGTTGCAAAGACCAGGTCAACCACATAACGTTCAATTTTCTCATCCATATAAACCTCCCGTACGACATCCCGGGCTTTCCGGATATCTGCCGGTTTGATGACCTGGGAAGCTGTGGGAAATTCTCCCGTATTGTTCATGCGAATGATGAGTTTCTCTTCCTCTTTTCCGGGATAATCCACCAAGACTTTTAGCATAAAACGGTCTACCTGGGCTTCGGGCAAGGGATAGGTTCCTTCCTGTTCAATGGGGTTCTGGGTGGCCAAAACCAAAAAAGGTTCGGGCAACGGAAATGTGTGTTCTCCAATGGTAACCTGTCTTTCCTGCATAGCTTCCAAAAGAGCGGATTGTACTTTTGCCGGGGAACGGTTGATTTCGTCCGCTAAAATAAAATTAGCGAAAACGGGCCCTTTTTTAACCTGGAATTCTTCTGTGCGCTGACTGTAGATTAATGTACCTATCAAATCGGCAGGCAATAAGTCCGGCGTGAATTGAATACGGCTGAATTTGGCGTCAACAACACTTGCCAGTGTCCTTATAGCCAGTGTTTTTGCCAGGCCGGGAACACCTTCCAGCAATATATGCCCGTTAGCCAGAAGTCCTATCAGAAGGTTTTCCACAAGTTGTTTTTGTCCCACGATCACTTTTCCCATTTCAAGGGTAAGTATATCCACAAAAGCACTTTCTCTCTGGATTCGCTCGTTCAACTCTTTAATGTTTACGGTTTCCATACAAAGATATTTTCAATACGGTTAAGGTTTTTTCATTTATATTTGTCAAAGATACATCCTTTATGCGGTATTTTGTCCACTTATCTTTTAACGGTACGCATTACCACGGCTGGCAAATTCAAAAAAACGCACCTTCAGTGCAAGCCTCTCTGGAAGATGCTCTTGGCCGTCTTTTAGGGGAACCAGTTACGGTTACCGGATGTGGCCGCACCGATACAGGCGTTCACGCCAGGGATTTCTGGGCTCATTTTAACTACACCGGAAATCCTGTCAGGTGTGAAGGTATAACTTACAAAGTTAATGCCATATTACCCGGTGATATTTATATATATGACATTTTGCCCGTTCCTGAGAACCTTCATGCACGCTTTCATGCCATAAGCAGGACTTACCGTTATTTTATCCGCAGGAACAAGGAACCTTTCCTGGATTCTCTTACTGCAGCACCGGGAACTTATTCGCCCCTTCTGCCCGATATTGACCTTATGAACAAAGCTGCTGAATTGTTGCTGGGAACCCATGATTTTACAAGCTTCTCCAAATTACACTCCCAGACACGGACCAACATATGCACCGTTACCCAGGCAACCTGGTTCAGTATGGAATTGGAAATGGGGACTTCACCGGTTTGGGTCTTTGAGATGACTGCAGACCGTTTTCTCAGGAATATGGTTCGTTGTATCGTTGGGTCATTACTGGAAGTCGGAAAAGGCAAAAACCCCGTGGAATGGATTTTGCAATTGCTGGAAGAAAAAAACCGTTCTCTTGCAGGCCACTCCGTTCCGCCTGAAGGATTGTTCCTTTGGAAAGTGAATTATGACAAACTTAAAACAGTAAATTGATATGTTGCAAATCGTACTTCAAACAGAGGCCGTTGCAGAAGCCTCGTCCTCTATTTCCTTATTGTCCATGGCTGCCAAAGGCGGGTGGCTTATGATCGTTCTGCTGGCATTATCCGTAGTGGCCGTTTACATTTTTGGAGAACGTCTTGTGGTATTGCGTAAAGCCGCCAGGGTAGACCAGAACTTCATGAATAACATCAAGGAATACATGTATGACGGAAAAGTACAGTCCGCCGTACACTTATGTGAAAGTCAGAATACAATAACAGCCCGCCTTATTGCAAAAGGATTGCATAATATTGGACGTCCTCTGACAGATATTAAATCGGCTATTGAAAACGTGGGAAGCATTGAAGTGGCCAGGCTTGAAAAGGGTTTGCCCGTTCTGGCTTCAGTCGCCGGCGGAGCACCCATGGTCGGATTTCTGGGCACCGTCATAGGGATGATCAAAGCTTTCTATAATATGTCCATGGCCGGCAACAATATTGATATTACATTGCTTTCAGAGGGAATCTATATTGCCATGGTTACGACCGTAGCCGGCCTTATAATAGGTATTCCCGCCTATTTTGCATATAATTACCTGTCTTCACGCATAGGGTCCATTGTAAATAATATGGAAAAAAACACCCTTGACTTTCTGGATCTCCTGCAGGAACCGCTTAAATAAGATCGATATATGGCTATTAGAAGAAACACTAAAGTTGAACCTACTTTTACCATGTCGTCCATGACCGACATTGTATTCCTGTTATTGATCTTTTTCCTGGTAACTTCAACCCTGATCAATCCCAATGCGCTGAAACTGTTGCTTCCCAAAAGTACCAACCAGATATCGGAAAAAGCCCGGGTTAGTCTTTCCATAAAACATTATTCCCAGGCAGGAACTTTCTCTTATCATATCAACGGCAACCACCAGGCTGTTTCTTTCAGTGAAATTGAACCGCAATTGCAGGAATTCCTTCAGAATTGTGATGACCCTACTGTTTCTCTGTACGTAGACAAATCCGTACCTATGGAACAGGTAGTGCAGGTAATGAACATTGCCAAACGAAATCAGTATAAGGTAATTCTGGCCACTTCACCTGAATAGAATAGAATCAACTAATCCAATTCATGAAAGAATACCGGGGGAATAAAACAGGATTTTTACTGACGGCAGGTTTCCACCTGTTGCTGGGGGCTGTTCTGCTGGTAGCCGGCCTTCGGTATAATCCTCCGGAAAATGACAACCAGCTGAGCATAGAAATTGAACTGGAAGAAGAGCGCCCTCCTGAACCTCTACGGATCATAGCCGAACAGGGATCACAACCCCGTTCTCCGGAACCTGTCCCCGAAAAAGAACCCGAACTGGTACAGCAGGCTGTTGTACCTGAAGAAGTTGAAGGAACACAACGCACACAGGAAAGCACCCTGGGAGAAACGGGGGATGTAGAAATACAGGACCCCGAACCGCCCGTTATCAACGAAAGAGCCCTTTACAGAAGCCGGGACACAGACACCCTTGCCGGAGAACAAACCGGAATGCAGACAGGGTCCGGGCGTCAGGCAGGACATGCGGCAGGGAATACGCAGACCGGGAATCCGGCCGGTCAGCCGACGGCCCAACTTGCGGGAAGAACAGTAATAGGGAAACTGCCTTTACCTGAATATGCAGAAAACCTCTCCGGAAAAGTAGTCGTAAAAATAAGAGTAGATACTTACGGCAAAGTTACTTCGGCGATTCCGGGAATTGAAGGAACAACTGTGCAGAACAAGACTCTTTGGGAAGCTTCCCGTAAAGCCGCGCTGGAAGCACGTTTTAATGTAAGCGGTTCTGCTCCTGCCATCCAGGAAGGAAAAATCACGTACATATTCACTTTGAAATAATACTTATTCGTAGCGAAGTGCTTCAATAGGATCCAGCCTGCTGGCACGAACGGCAGGAATATATCCCGACAAAATACTGACCACGAAACAGACTGCCACTCCAAGCAACATCCATAACCATGGAATGACAAAAGGCATTTTCATTCCCAGAGAAGTCAGATTACCTGCCAGGATTCCCAGAACAATACCGCCGACTCCTCCCAGCTGTCCTATGACGATGGCTTCAAACAGAAATTGTTGTTTGATCACCCTGGAAGTAGCGCCCATGGCTTTGCGGGTTCCAATTTCCCGGGTACGTTCATTGACTGAAACCAACATGATGTTCATCAGTCCCACTGCAGCACCTAACAATGTGATCAGACCAATAATGACTGCCACAATGGTCACTATCCGCATGGTCTCCATGGAGCGTTCCAGCATATCTTCGCTTCTGTCTACACGAAAATCTGTTTCATCGGTTGGAGAAAGACGTCTGATAGTACGGAAAAGTATCTCTGCTTCTTCATAAGCATTCTGACTATTCTGACCTTCCAGGGGCTGAATCTTAATCTGAAAGTTCATATCGTCACCTCCGTAGACACTTCTGGCGTTGCCCAGGGGAATGAATATCTGTTTGTCTGCACCTCCGCCAAATGCTGAACCCTTTGATTTCAAGACACCTATAACTTGATAACGCCTTCCGTCCACGTTTAGAAATTCTCCTATGGGATCCTGATCTCCGAACAGTGACATCAAACCATAGCCTATAACCGTGACAAAACCGGAAGAGCCCATTTCAAAAGTTGAGAAAAGCCTTCCGGTAGATAATTCCAGCGCGTTAACAGGAAAATAGTCAGGATTAACAGCTATGACCGTGATGTCCGGATTTGTTTTTTCCGATCCGTAACTTACCTCCATCATACCGGCAGCCGGGGCATATACGGCAATCCGTGAAGGCACCCCGTAAGAGCCGGTAAAAGCCATCGCCTGCTGATAAGTTATGGCAGGTTTGTTTCTGATCCTGCGGCGTACCTCGGAAGACTGACCTCTCAGAGATTGTGATCGAATAGTAATGGTGCTGGCCCCCATCCGGTTGAAACTGTCAGTGACCGAACCTTTGATGGCATCAATGGCTGTTAGAATACCAACCAGAGCCATAATTCCTACAGCTATCATCATAATGGTCAGTATTGAGCGGAGCTTATTTGTCTTAACCGCTGTAAGAGAAACACTTAAATTTTCCCTGAGTAATGGGGAGAAACGCAGAAAGGCCGGATACTTCATAATGCAATATTAAGAAATTTCACGTACATTTGCGGTTCAAATCATAAAAAATAATGCAAACTAAAGACAGTTCTCCCGATCAGGGAGAGAATCAACGTTCTAAAAGGGAACGTATCAGCAGCCGTACTGAAGGGGAAAGAGCCCCTGAGAGGTCCCGCCGTGAGGGCGGTTACGGCCATGACAGACCGCGCCGTGAAGGTGCGTCCCGGTCTGACAGACCGCGCCGTGAAGGCGGGTACCAATCCGACAGGCCACGCCGTGAAGGCGGCTACCA
>JBAZHT010000011.1:0-31205 GCA_041652255.1 Bacteroidales bacterium | reverse complement strand
CAGCAAAAGGATGGGAGCCAGTTCCTTCATCTGACGGATTAAAGCAAACTGGGCCAGTTTTAGCGCCAGAAGGTATGTTTTTTGTTGTCCCTGGGATCCGCATACTTTCAGAGGATGTCCTTCCAGTGAGAATTGCACGTCATCCCGCTGTATCCCCGTCCCTGTGTATTGCAGCATCCTGTCTTTCTGCCTGTTCTTTTTCAGCAAATCAGCCATATTACTGTGATTCAGGTCGGAATCATACCTCAGGTCAACCTGTTCCTTTCCTGCCGATAGCAATCTGTAATAATGAATAACATGAGGGTGCAGCAAACGGCACAATTCTTTCCTTTTATTATATATCAGACCGGCACGTACCGACAAAGAATTGTCCAAAGCATCCAGCACATCGCCTGGAATGTTTTCCGATTTCAGGAGTTTGTTTCTCTGGTGAAGCAATTTTTTGTACTCCAGCACTGTCTGGAGGTAATCCGGCTCTGTTTGTGAGAGGAGAAAATTCAGGTATTTACGACGTTCTTCCCCCGAACCGTATACAAGCGATGTATCCTGTGGTGACACCATGACTACCGGAATGAGACCTACGTGAGCCGACAATTTTTCGTAACGCTTTCCGTTCCTTTTAAATATTTTTTCACCCTGGCGGTTAACGGCACAGGATATTTTCTCGGTTAATGCATTACCCATGACGTATTCCCCAAAGAGTGTGGTATCCTCATATTCATACCCTATTACATCCCTGTCCGGGATGCTCAGGGAGCTTTTACAGACACTCAGGTAATACAGACCGTCCAGCAAATTTGTCTTCCCTTCCCCGTTATCCCCGTACAAAACATTAATGCCCGGGGAAAAGGTCAAAGAAGCTTCACCAATGTTTTTAAAATGAGATAGCAACAATCGGGATAAATACATATAGATTCGTTCAACAAGTATGCAAACATAGCAAATTTTACGTATATTTGCCGCCTCAAAACAAAGACCTATGTCAAAAAAGAATACCAGCGCAAAGCATAAACAGAAGAAAGAAGATCCGGCAGCAGTTGCCGAAGCAATCAGCAAAACAGAAGAATTTCTGGGTAAGTACAAAAAACACCTGATCTATTCCGCGACGGGTATCCTGGTCCTTCTGGGCCTGGGGTTCGGATACATGAAACTTATTCGTGAACCCCGCCGTCAGGAAGCCCTGGCACAAATGTTCCCGGCAGAAAGTTATTTCAGAGCAGATTCCTTTGATCTGGCTCTTAACGGAGACGGAAACGTTCTTGGCTTCAAAGACATTATTGATGAGTACAAAGCGCTTCCCGGACAGGTGGTATATTTTTATGCCGGGGTCAGTGAACTACACCTGGGCAATTACTCCAGTGCCATAGAATACCTGAAAAAATACAAATCGGGTGATGAGATCATTCAGGCACGTGCTTATTGCAATATTGCGGATGCCTATGCAGGCCTTGATGATCTTGACAACGCACTGTCATGGTACAAAAAAGCGGCACAATACAGGGATAATGCCTACGCTGCAGCTTATTACAAAAAGGCAGGCATCCTTCTGGAAGAAAAAGGAGATTATTCTGGGGCCATGGAAATGTACAAAACCGTCAAGGATCAATATCCCCAGACCATTGAGGGAGTTGAGATAGACAAATACATCTCACGCCTGGAAATCCTTATGGCACAATAATTAACGTGACCTATGGGAAGGGCTTTTGAATACAGGAAGGCAAGAAAACTAAAACGTTGGGGCAATATGTCCCGTACCTTTACCCGTCTGGGTAAAGAGTTGACCATAGCAGCCAAACAAGGCGGCACGGACCCGGAAAACAACCCGCGCTTAAGAGCTGTCATTCAAAACGCCCGCTCTGAGAACATGCCCAAGGACAATATTGAACGGGCCATTCGCAGAGCCGACGAAAAAGACAAAGGAGATTACAAGGAAGTCGTTTATGAAGGTTACGGGCCCCACGGAATAGCTTTCCTGATAGAAACCGCTACGGACAATACTACCAGGACAGTGGCAAATATCCGTTCCTATTTTAATAAAGCCGGCGGGAACCTGGGGACATCGGGAAGCGTTGAATTCATGTTCGACCACAAGTGCGTCTTTCATGTCAAATCACAAGAATCGCTTGACCTGGAAGAACTGGAACTGGAACTGATCGATTACGGAGGAGAAGAAGTTTTCAAAGACGAGGAAGAAGAAGAGATCGTAATCTACGGCAGTTTTGAATCCTACGGTTCACTCCAAAAACACCTTGAAGAAAAGGGTCTGGAACTGATCAGCGGAGGTTTTGACCGCATAGTGAACGGGGAAATGAAGGAATTAACTCCGGAAGAAAAAGCAGACATAGAAAAATTGCTGGAGCGTATTGAAGAAGACGATGACGTTCAAAACGTTTACACCAATATGGCCTAATCTTCTACTGTAAGCCTGTCTTCCACCAGCCTGTTATTGTATTGCTGACGGAAAGCTTTCAAAAAGAGCTCATTGGAGGGCTCTTTTTCTTTTTCATCCCTGAGTATATTCCATCCGGAAGGATAATTTACAACAAAAGGTGTGGTTAACGTGTCCAGTATACTCCTTCCGAAAGCAAAAAAAGAGTATGGATGATCCAGCATATCCAGTACGGTAGGCATGATATCAATCTGTTGTGTGTACCGGTCGTATAGCCGTCCTTTTTCCGCCACCATACCTGTGGGATCATGATAAACCACGGGAACAGCCATGCTTTCAATATCTGTCTGGTATTGAGGATGTATTAAGGAAAACGTTCCGTGGTCGGCCACCAGAACAAATAATGTATTGGTATACCACGACATGCCTTTAGCCGTTTCAAAAAAACGTTTCAGGGCATGATCCGTGTACCCTATACAACGGTGCACCGGAAGGGTGCCTTCGGGAAATACATCTTCGTATTCCCGGGGTATGACAAAAGGATGGTGTGAAGAGATTGTAAACACGGCCGAGGCGAAAGGCTGGGGAAAGGAATCCAGTGTACGGGCGAAGAACTGCAGGAAGGGTTCATCCCATATCCCCCAATACCCGTCAAACTGACTGTTGTCTGAAAACGCTTCCTTTCCGTAATAATGATCAAATCCAAAATGGCGTGACATGCCGTCCAGTCCCATGGATCCTTCCGGAGCCCCGTGAAAGAAAGACGTGTGATAGCCTGTTTTCTTTAAAGCGTTTCCCAATCCTTCCACACGGTTCAGGGCATAAGGCGTCAGGGCAAACGATTGTTCCAGGCTGGGAATACTTCCCAATACGGATGGAATGGCATCTACGGATTTTCGCCCGTTGGCATAAGCCAACGAACAGGTCAGTGATTGCGACATTAAAGAATCCAGAAACGGAGTATATGTTTGTATGTAAGGGGGATTCAGATACCCAATATATTCCCTGGAAAAGCTTTCCAGAATAAAAACGACCACATTTTTCCGGGCAGCCTCCTCATCCGGAATCATTCGTATACTATCCTTTTTGTGAACCGGGGAATAAATACGGGACATCACTTCCTTGTCGGTAAAAAAGCCGAGTTTTTCAACATCGTTCTTCCCGAGTGTACGGATGATGCAAAATGGCGTGTTCAGCACAATGGCGGCCTCCAGGGGCCGGGAAACATATGCGGTGGCATTGGCCAGGGTTATCGGCCTGGTGGTCCTGTCCGTTCCTCCGCGGATTGCAGCGACTCCGGTCAACAACACCAAACACATAACGAACGTTCTGAATGCGAAAAAAGGAACAGTAAAAGAAGGTCTTGACGGATACTTTACACGGCCGTAGAGGAACCAGATAACGATAACCAACAAGACCCACAGAAAGAAAAACAGTATATACTGGCGTAATCCCTCCAGAAATACAGTTCCCAGCTTTGTGTCCCCTGTAAATTCGCTGAAAAATGAGAAATCAATCCTTCGCAGCCTGGTGCGAAAAAAAATGAAATCAAACAACTGAAAAAAAAATCCCGCTGCATTGAAAAGCACAAAAATGATCTTCAAAAAATGCTGGTAAAGACGCGAGAATACAAAAGGAAAAGGCAGCAAAGCCAACAACAGGTATATGATGTTCAAATAGAAAAGGGCCGAGAGGTCAAACCGTATTCCGCCTCTGAAAATGACAAGCATATTTTCCCATTCAATCCCGGGGAAAAGGTATTGATTGTACAGGTAAAATGCTAACCGGCTGAGAAGTAAAAAAAACAAGACCAAAGACATCCGTTTGGCCAATGAAAAAAAATATGAAAATCCGGTGTAATTTTTGGGTCTGTATATACTATCCATATATGTTTGCAAATATAAAGAATCTATCATTATGCTATCCGTTTCAGATAAATTTCCTACTTTTGCAGGATTGAAATTCTGATTTTCTTTGTACAAAAAACCGAATCTTTATGAAGGTAAAACATATTGAACACATAGGCATAGCTGTCAAATCACTGGAATCCGCCATTGCTTTCTATGAATCAAAACTGGGATTGAAATGTTACGCTATAGAAGAGGTTCAGGATCAGAAAGTGCGTACTGCTTTCTTCAAAGTGGGACAGACTAAAGTGGAATTGCTTGAAAGCACGGATCCTGAGGGTCCCATCGGCAAATTCCTGGAAAAAAAGGGAGAAGGTGTGCATCACATTGCTTTCGCCACGGAAGGATTGCAGGAAAATCTGGACGAGTTGTCCCAAAACGGGATCCGCCTGATAGACAAAAATCCCCGTAAAGGTGCGGAAGGACTGCATATTGCATTCCTCCATCCCAAAGACACTTTAAGTGTACTGACAGAATTATGTGAAAATCCGGAATAACTATACAATACTATATAAAATGAGCAATCAGTTGGAACAAATCAAGGGGTTGACGCAACTCCGCGAAAAAGCCCGCCTGGGAGGTGGTCAGAAACGCATAGATGCACAACACGAAAAGGGAAAATGTACCGCACGTGAACGCATTGCAATGCTTCTGGACGAAGGCAGTTTTGAAGAATTTGACATGTTTGTCACCCACCGTTGTGATAACTTTGGGATGCAGGACAAAACCATCCTGGGTGACGGGGTCGTGACGGGTTACGGAACCATAGACGGCAGGCTTGTTTATGTTTTCGCACAGGACTTCACTGTTTTTGGTGGATCCCTTTCGGAAACCATGGCCATGAAGATATGTAAGGTCATGGAACAGGCCATGAAAGTGGGAGCTCCCCTTATAGGTATTAATGATTCCGGCGGCGCACGTATCCAGGAAGGCGTCAATGCTTTGGCAGGCTACGGAGATATCTTCCAGAATAACATCCTGGGATCCGGAGTGATCCCCCAGATATCTGCTCTTTTCGGCCCCTGTGCCGGAGGAGCGGTTTACTCTCCTGCCCTGACCGATTTCACCATCATGATGAAAGGTTCCAGCTATATGTTCCTCACCGGACCTAAAGTGGTCAAAACCGTTACCGGGGAAGATGTCACCCAGGAAGAACTGGGAGGAGCCAACGTTCATGCAAGTAAAAGCGGTGTGGCCCATTTTGCCGTTGAGACGGAAGAAGAAGGCGTGGAGCTCATTCGTGAGTTGTTGAGCTATCTGCCTCAAAACAACATGGAAGAGCCCCCGCGTACAGAGTGTGACGATCCTGTTGACCGTCTGGACGATTTGCTCAACGATATCATTCCTGACAGCCCCAACAAACCCTACAATATGTTTGAGATCATCCATACTTTGGTGGATGACGGAAAATTCCTGGAAGTCCATAAGGAATACGCAACCAACATTATCGTTGGATTTGCCCGGTTTAACGGAACTTCCGTAGGGATTGTGGCCAATCAGCCCAGGGTACTTGCCGGAGTGCTGGATATCAATGCATCCCGCAAGGCCGCACGTTTTGTGCGTTTTTGTGACGCTTTCAACATTCCCCTGGTGACGCTGGTAGACGTCCCCGGTTTCCTTCCAGGAACTCATCAGGAATACGGAGGCGTCATCCTGCATGGTGCCAAATTGTTGTATGCCTACGGTGAAGCGACCGTTCCCAAGATTACCGTAATTCTCAGAAAAGCATATGGAGGAGCTTATATAGTAATGAGTTCCAAACACCTTGGCGGGGACCTGAACTACGCATGGCCTTCTGCTGAAATTGCCGTTATGGGACCTTCCGGAGCCATCGAAGTTCTATACGGCAAAGAAATGGCCCAGGCCGACGACCCGGCACTCTTTGTGGAACAGAAAGAAAAAGAATACCGTGATACTTTTGCCAATCCTTACAATGCGGCACGTTACGGTTACATTGACGATATCATTGAACCGAGGAACACACGCTTCAGGATCATAAGGTCTTTACAGCTTCTGGCAACAAAAAAACAAAGCCTTCCTCCCAAAAAACACGACAACCTTCCCTTATAAACCCAACATTTCATGAAACGATATATTAAATTCATACTTGCCGGGTTATTCGTTTTCTTTCATCTTTCCCTTCAGGGACAGAGCATGACCGATTTGAGGTTGAATGAATTGCTCATAGTCAATACAGATGATTACCAAGATGATTTTGGAGAACACAGCGGCTGGCTTGAAATATTCAATACAGGCTACGGCACCGTGGATATTGGCGGTTGTTACCTGAGTAACGATCCCGGTAATTTGAAAATGTACACCATTCCACGCGGAGATATCCTTACCCGGATCAAACCCAGGCAGCATATCCTGTTCTGGGCAGACAACAAACCCCACAGGGGTTCTTTCCATGTGAATTTCACCCTGGAAGAATCCAACGTACTCATTCTGACCAGTAGTGACGGAAGCACCGTTTTAGATATGGTAACACTGCCTGTCGATCTCAAACCCAACCAGTCTTTCGGACGTTTTGTGGACGGAGAAGGTTCCTACGGAAAGGAATCCGACAACGCCGGATGGGGCATACTGTCCCGTACTTCGCCCAGCACCAACAACCATTCACTGGACGGCTTGTCACGGAGTGAGCGAATGAAAGAAACCGATCCTTTCGGATGGATACTGGCCGTTATGGCCATGTCAGTCGTCTTTTCATCGCTCGTGCTGTTGTTCCTGGTATTTAAAGGCACAGGGAAAATTGCATTGCGTTGGTCACAGAAAAAGGCCGATGCTTATCATAAGAACAAATCCAAAAAAATATCCCTGGCCGAAACCTCCGGAGAAACATTCGCTGCAATTTCCATGGCGTTGCATTTATACGCCAACGAAACGGAAGTCCACGATATTGAAAACACCATCCTTACCATAGAACAGGTTAGGAGAAATTATTCTCCGTGGAGCTCGAAATTCCATTCCATGAGAAGGCCTCCGATCATGAGAAAAAAATAATACCGATAACACATTGCACTATGAAAGAATACAATCTGATAATCAACGGGAACAGTTACAACGTTGTCATCAACGAACTGGAAGAAACACTTGCCGAGGTCGAAGTGAATGGAACCCCTTTCCAGGTAACCATAGACAAACCTTTAAAAAAATCTACTCCCGCGCCTTCTCCCCGGGCTCAACGTGCGGCTGCTCCCACAACTGCCAAAGCTTCACACAGCACACCTAAAAGTGCTTCGGGCAGTTCCAATACGGTAAACTCTCCGCTTCCGGGAGTCATACTTGAAGTAAGTGTCAAGGAAGGCGATACGGTCAAGGCCGGACAAAAACTGATAGTACTGGAAGCCATGAAAATGGAGAACAACATTGAAGCCGACAGAGACGGAGTGGTGGCATCAATCAAAGTGAACAAAGGAGATTCCGTACTGGAAGGAGCTCCCCTGATAATTATGAACTAATATGGACCAAATAATAAACAACCTCCAACAGTTCTGGGAATATACGGGTTTTGCCAATGCCACCTACCAGCATATCCTGATGATATGTATAGGTATTATTTTTATTACCATGGCCATAGTCAAGGAATGGGAACCGCTGTTGCTCATTCCCATTGGTTTTGGTATGATCATAGGCAATATTCCGCTTTTCGCCGGTTTGAACGTAGGCATATATGAAGAAGGATCCGTTTTAAACATCCTTTACCACGGGGTGCAAAAAGGATGGTACCCTCCCCTGATATTTCTGGGGATCGGTGCCATGACAGATTTTTCTGCACTCATCTCCAACCCCAAGTTATTGCTCATAGGAGCAGCGGCACAATTTGGTATTTTTGCCGCCTACTCCATATCCCTTTCACTGGGCTTTGAACCGAGTGCTGCCGGTGCCATAGGCATCATCGGAGGTGCTGACGGACCTACAGCCATATTTCTGTCATCCAGGCTTGCTCCTGACCTTATGGGGGCCATCGCCGTCTCGGCCTATTCCTATATGGCTCTGGTTCCGGTGATCCAGCCTCCCATAATGCGTCTGCTAACGACCAAAAAAGAACGGCTTATCAGAATGAAACCGCCAAGGGCCGTTTCCAAGATGGAAAAAATCGTATTCCCCATTGTGGGACTTTTGCTTACCGCGTTTATCGTTCCTTCCGGACTTCCCCTTTTGGGTATGTTATTCTTCGGCAACCTGCTGAAAGAAAGCGGAGTGACAAGAAGATTGGCGGAAACGGCACGCGGACCGCTGGTAGACATTGTCACCATCCTCATTGGATTGACAGTGGGCTGTTCCACACAAGCCGATAAATTCCTGCAGCTGGATTCCATACTGATCTTCGGCCTGGGAGCTTTGTCTTTTATAGTGGCCACATCTGCGGGGGTATTGTTTGTAAAATTCATGAACCTGTTCCTGAAACAAGGCAACAAGATCAATCCCCTGATAGGTAATTCCGGCGTATCGGCTGTCCCCGACTCGGCACGTGTATCGGAAACCATCGGACTTTCCTACGACCGTTCCAATCACCTTCTGATGCACGCTATGGGGCCAAACGTAGCCGGTGTGATCGGCTCGGCAGTTGCGGCAGGAATTTTGCTGGGATTCTTATCTTAAAAATTTATTGACCATTTTGAAATTATATGGAAAACAAACTGCAAGAACTGACTAACAAGCTTTACCAGGAAGGCCTGGCCAAAGGCAAAGACCAGGCAGAAGAGATCATTGCCAAAGCCAGGGAAGAAGCCGAGGCCATTGTAAAAAAGGCAAAAAAAGAGGCCACATGGATGGTAGAGCGGGCAGAAAAAGAAGCTGCCGAACATAAGGAACAGGTAGAGAACGAAATCAAGATGGCTTCCCGCCATACTCTGTCTTCCCTGAAAAAACAAATTGAAAACCTGGTAGTTCTTAAATCGCTGGAAAGTCCCACCCGGAAGGCCATGGAAGATGACGCATTTATTCAGGATATCATTAAAACCCTTATAAATTCTTTTAAACCTGAAGATGCCGCATCCATGGACCTGGAGCTGGTGCTTCCTAAAGAAAAACAAAAATCCTTTACTGAGTTCCTGAAATCCCAGACTTCCAAAGTTTTTGAAAAAAATCTGAAAGTAACATTCAGTCCGGACATGGAAAACGGATTTGTCATAGGGCCTGCCGACGGAGGGTACCAGATACGTTTCTCTGACAAGGATTTTATGGCACTTTTCAATAAATACGTCAGTCCCAGGACACAAGAATTGCTCTATGGCGAATAACTATGAATTCATTGTTGCCGGACTGCCCCAGCTGGCTCTGGACTTTCAGTCCGGGAGCATTGATTTGGAAGGGCTAACCAATTCTCTCCGGGCATTGCTGGGTAAAAAAGACAACCGATTACTGGATTGGCTTACAAAAGGATTGCAAAGCAAATACATGCATTCCCGTTTTTACCGTGCAGCAGAGAATTGCAACAATGCTTTCATCAGCCGTTATTTTTCCTTTGACCAGGACGTCCGTAATATCATAGCCGCCTATACGGCCAGGGAATACGGGCGTGAGATCAAACCGAACCTGGTAGGAGAAAACCAGATCACCGGGCAATTGTCCGTTTCCAAAGCAGAAGATTTTGAGCTGGAGTACCTGACCCCGTATTCTGCAGTATTGCATAAAATCATGCAATTGAAAGATCCTGTGGAAAGGGAACAGAAAACAGACATGCTCCGCTGGGAAAAAGCCACGGAACTCACTACATTCCATTACTTTGATATAGATGTTATACTTGCTTTTTTACTCAAAGCCTCCCTGGTGGCACGTTGGGCAAAACTGGACAAAGAGACCGGTACCAGATTGTTCAGGGAACTGGTAGAAGAAGTAAAAGGCACATACAAAGCAGACAAACAATAATTATGCAAACAAAAACCACCGGAAAAGTAAAAGGCATTATTGCCAATCTGGTTACCATAGAAGTTGACGGACCGGTTTCCCAAAACGAGATATGTTTCATCCATCTGGGAGATACCCGTTTGATGTCGGAAGTCATTAAAGTAACGGGGAAAATTGCTTCGGCCCAGGTTTTCGAAAGCACGCGCGGACTGCGTGTGGGAGACCACGTGACTTTTGAAGGTCATATGCTGGAAGTTCAACTGGGACCGGGCCTGCTGTCCAGTAATTACGACGGATTACAGAACAACCTGGCCACCATGGAAGGCGTCTTCCTGAAAAGAGGCGAATATACAGAACCAATAGACAGGGAAGCCAAATGGGATTTCAAACCCCTGTCAAAGAAAGGAGACACGGTAACAGCCGGGGACTGGCTGGGAGAAGTCATGGAAGGCTGGATGGTCCACAGGATCATGGTGCCTTTCATCATGACAGACACCTACACCGTCCAGGAAATCACCAAAGAAGGCACCTATACGGTAGACGAAAAAATTGCTGTGCTCAAAGACGCGGAAGGTAAAACACACGATGTCACCATGGTACAGAAATGGCCTGTAAAACGAGCCGTTACCGCTTACAAGGAAAAACCCAGACCCTACAAAGTCCTGGAAACCGGGGTGCGGACCATAGATACTTTCAACCCCATGGCCGAGGGAGGGACCGGGTTCATCCCGGGACCGTTCGGATGCGGGAAGACCGTGCTTCAGCACGCTTTGGCAAAACAAGCCGAGGCCGACATCATTGTGATGGCCGCCTGTGGGGAGCGTGCCAACGAAGTGGTGGAAATATTTGCCGAGTTTCCCAAGCTCATAGACCCGCGCACCGGAAGGCACCTGATGGAAAGGACCACCATCATCTGCAATACGTCAAACATGCCTGTTGCAGCCCGTGAAGCTTCTGTCTATACAGCCATGACCATCTGTGAATATTACCGTGCCATGGGGCATAAAGCCCTTTTGCTGGCCGATTCTACTTCACGGTGGGCACAGGCATTGCGTGAAATGAGTAACCGTATGGAAGAGTTGCCCGGTCAGGATGCCTTCCCCATGGACCTCTCGGCCATCATTGCCAATTTTTATGCACGTGCCGGGATCGTAACACTGAATAACGGCCAGACAGGTTCGGTTACCTTCATAGGAACGGTATCTCCTGCAGGAGGTAACTTAAAAGAACCCGTAACCGAATCCACCCAGAAAGCCACCCGGTGCTTTTACGCTCTGTCACAGAACCGTGCCGACAGAAAACGTTATCCGGCAGTCGATCCCATGGAGAGTTATTCCAAATACCTGGAATACCCGGAGATCATGAAATACTACTCGGAAAAGGTTGGCGAAGACTGGATTGACAAGGTATGGGAAGGAAAGAATTATGTTAGACGCGGAAAGGAAGCCTACGAGCAGATCAACATTTTGGGAGACGACGGGGTCCCTCTGGATTACCACATCAGTTACTGGAAATCGGAACTGATCGATTTCATTATCCTCCAGCAGGATGCTTTTGATGATGTGGACTCATCTACTTCCATGGAACGCCAGGAATACATGTTTTCCAAAATAATTGACGTATGCCGCAGGGACTTTGAATTTGAGGATTTTGAATCCTGCTCGGTACATTTCAAGAAAATGATTAATATTTTCCGCCAAATGAATTACTCGGAATACGAATCCGAAGATTTCAAACGCTACGAAAAAGAAATTGAAGAACTCCTGACCGAAAAAATTCAGGCTTAACAAAAAAGATATGGCACAAGCTTTTCAACGCATATACACACGTTTAGAAGGGATAACAAAGGCTACCGTTATGCTGAACGCTCAACGTATAACCAACGATGAACTGGCAACAGTAGACGGACGTCTGGCCCAGGTGGTTAAGATCAACGGGGACCGCGTCACCTTACAGATATTCGGAGGCACGGAAGGGATCGCCACCAACTCGGAAGTTGTTTTCTGGGGAGAAGCCCCCTCGCTCAACGTGAGCGACCACCTGGCCGGGCGTTTTTTCAACGCTTACGGGAACCCCATTGACGGAGGTCCCCAGGTGGAAGGAGAACACCGCGAGATCGGAGGTCCCTCGGTAAATCCTTATAAAAGGAAACAACCTTCGCAGCTCATCCCTACCGGGATCGCAGGTATCGATCTGAACAATACCCTGGTCTCTGGTCAGAAAATTCCATTTTTTGCCGACCCTGACCAGCCGTACAACCAGGTAATGGCCACCGTAGCCCTGAGGGCCGATGTAGACAAGATTATCCTGGGAGGTATGGGCCTTACAAACGACGATTACCTCTATTTCCGCCAATCATTTGAGCATGCCGGAAAACTTTCCAAGATCATCAGTTTTGTAAATACTACGGACGATCCTCCCGTGGAACGGCTGTTGATCCCGGACATGGCACTGACAGCTGCCGAGTATTTTGCCGTGGACAAAAACGAGAAAGTACTCGTCTTGCTAACGGACATGACACTCTATGCAGATGCACTGAGTATTGTGAGCAACCGTATGGACCAGATACCTTCCAAAGATTCCATGCCCGGTTCTCTTTACTCGGACCTGGCCAAGATCTACGAAAAAGCGGTATTGTTGCCCAGCGGCGGGTCCATTACCATTATAGCAGTAACCACACTGAACGGGGGAGATATTACACACGCCATTCCCGACAATACGGGATACATTACGGAAGGTCAGCTCTTCCTGCGTCACGACTCCGATACGGGGAAAGTTATCGTAGACCCCTTCCGTTCCCTTTCACGTTTGAAACAGCTGGTTATTGGCAAGCAAACCCGTGATGACCACAACCAGGTGATGAATACGGCCATCCGGCTTTATGCGGATGCCGCAGACGCCAAGACCAAACTGGAAAACGGATTTGATCTGAGTGATTACGATCTGCGTGCCCTGGATTTCGCCAAGGAGTATTCCCTGCAACTGTTATCCATTGACGTAAACATAAACATTACGGAAATGCTGGAACGGACCTGGAACCTGTTTGCGAAATACTTTACCAAAGAAGAGGTCAGTATACGTGAAGATCTCATAGACCAATACTGGCCCAAAGGAGAAGAATAAAGAGAATTAATAGTATGGCCATCAAATACCAGTTTAATAAAACGTCGCTGACTGCCCTGGGGAAACAGCTCAAGATAAGGCAGAAAGCTCTCCCTACGCTAAAGAACAAGGAAAGTGCTTTGCGTGCGGAGGTAAAACGTGCCAAACAACGATCGGATGAGTTGTTGGAAGAACTGGACAAGACCTTATCTTCATACAGGAATATGGCAGCCTTGTGGAATGAATTCACACCGGGACTGATCTCCGTAAAAGATGTAGAACTGGAAATTGTCAAGATCGCCGGAATCAAAACGCCCGCTCTAAAGGAGGTTGTTTTTGAGGTGCAGCCGTTTTCCCTGTTCTCACAACCGCAATGGTATGCCCAGGGGGTTCAGATATTAAAGGATCTGGCCCAGATAGGCATTGAAAGCGAAATATTTCTGGAGAAAAAAAATTTACTTGATTTTGCGCGTAAGAAAACCACCCAGAAGGTGAACCTGTACGAAAAAGTGCAGATTCCCGGGTATCAGGAAGCCATTCGTAAGATCAAACGGTTCATGGAAGATGAGGAAACACTGTCCAAAGCCAGTCAGAAGATCGTAAAAACGCGTCATCAGGAACAGGAGGAGGAACTATGATAACCCGAATGACAAAATATTCCTTTGTTTTGCTCAGCGAGCAGACTCAGGACTTCCTGAAGAAGTTACAGGATCTGGGTATGGTAGACATAAACCGCCAGGAAAAACCCGTTGATGAGCATTCCAAAGAGTTGACCAATCAACTTGTCCGGATAAACCAAACGGTTACCCGCCTGAAACAGGTCGCCAAAGAAAAGGCCCAAAAAGAGGTTGTGCCCTTTGAGGGTGACGCATCTTCCCTGTTGGAAGAGGCTACCCGGCTGTTTTCGGAAAGAGAGGCTTTACGCAATGATATCAACGTTCTAAAAGAGCATATCAACCAGGCAGAACCCTGGGGTTCGTTTACACAAGAGGACCTGGACAAGCTCCGTGATATGGGCTTTACCATTCATGCCTATGTCCAACCGGTAAAAAAGTTGAATCCGGCGCTGGAGGAAAAATACCCGCTCTATGTGGTAAACCGGGTAGACGGACAAGCCTATTTCATTGTCCTGGAAGTAGAGGGAGAAACGTATGATTTCCCGGGAAACGAAATTACATTCCCGTCTGTATCTTACGACAAATTGCAGGAAAAACTCCGGGAAAAGGAAGCCACCCTGGCATCTTGTATATCCCGGCTGGAGGCATTGTCGGATCACACCTTTCTATTAAAAGATCTTGCAGCCGTGATCTCTTCGCGTCTGGACCTGTACCTTGCCAATGCATCTGCCCGTAAAGAAGTGGAAAACCATGTGGATCTGCTGACGGGCTTTGTACCTTCTGAAAAAACAAAAGAACTGGAAACTTTCCTGAATAAAGAAAGCTTATATTACATTAATGCTCCTGCAGAAGGTGAAGACAATCCTCCCATCAAGCTGAAAAACAACTGGTATACCCGTTTGTTCGAGCCTATTGGGGATTTGTATATGCTTCCCCGGTACGATGAATTGGACCTGACCCCCTATTTTGCCCCATTTTACATGCTTTTCTTCG
This sequence comes from Bacteroidales bacterium, assembly GCA_041652255.1. Classification (GTDB taxonomy): domain Bacteria; phylum Bacteroidota; class Bacteroidia; order Bacteroidales; family UBA932; genus DMER64. Next base: position 16,341 of record JBAZHT010000011.1, on the reverse strand, counting down.
GGTTCTGCCTGGGAGACATGGGATACGGTCTGGTGTTCATGATATTGGGACTGTTGGGAAAACGATTCTTTCCAAAAATGAAAGGATACCTGAACCTGGTATTCTTCCTGGGACTGGGATCGTTTATAATGGCAGCTTTTCCCGGTGTGTTTTTCGGTGTGAAGATAGCCGACATGATACCCTCCGTGAGAGAAAACAACACATTTCTTTTTAACTTCTCGGATATGAAGATGTTCTGGTTTGCCATCCTCTTTGGATTGTTCCAGATCGTTTTCGCTCGTATCCTTACAGGAGTCGATTCTTTCATTCGTAAAGGATGGCAACACGGTATGGCTCCTTTTGGCTGGGCTATTTTGATCGTATGGTGTACCATTGCCTATGCCTCTATGGAAGTACCTTCCCTGTCATTACCAAAAAATGTATCGCTGACTATGATAATAGTGAGTGTTGCTTTAATCCTGTTTTTCTCCAAACCCGAAGGGCCCATTTACAAAAGACTGGGAAAAGGTCTCTGGGCTATGTACGATATAACCGGCGTTTTCGGAGATATGCTGTCCTACATTCGTCTCTTTGGACTGGGTACTGCAGGAGCTATACTTGGAATGGTATTTAATTCCATTGCCATGAGCCTGTCCGGTGTCCCTTACGTAGGATGGCTCCTCACGATCATCATGCTCCTTTTTGGACATACGCTGGTATTGGCACTCAACTCACTTGGAGCCTTTGTGCATCCCATGCGTCTGACATTCGTGGAATTTTACAAGAATGCCGGGTTTACAGGCGGAGGACGCGGATACAAACCCCTTGCTTCCGTATCCAGTAAAAAAGAACAATAGATTATTTAATAAACAATTAACCAATTAATTATGAACACATTACCTTTAATTTTAGCCTATATCGGTTTGGCTTTTATGTTGGGTCTTGCCGGAATCGGAAGCGCCATAGGTGTGACCATCGCAGGAAATGCCACTGTTGGAGCCCTTAAGAAAAATCCCAACATATTCGGGTCTGCCATGATCCTGAGCGCTATGCCTTCAACTCAGGGTCTTTACGGATTTGCCGGATTCTTTTTGAATTTGGGTGCCGTGACCGAATTGGGTGATGCCCTTACCCTGGGACAGGGTCTGGCCGTTTTTGCAGTGGGTTTGGCCATGGGCTTTGTAGGTCTCTTTTCCGCGATTAAACAGGCTTCCATCTCGGCAAACGGAATTGTTGAGATGAGTAACGGACATAATGTTTTCAGCAGCACTCTGGTTTTGGCCGTATTCCCGGAGTTGTACGCTATTTTGGCCTTTGCCTCGTGCTTCCTGGCAATGCCCAGCTAAGCCATGAGCTTAATGAAATCTATTTCCGGAATAAGGGGTACTATCGGCGGTTTGCCCGGAGTATCCCTTTCTCCTTTGGATATAGTCCTTTTTACATCCGCTTATGCTCAACTGATCCGGGAATCTTATCCGGACCGTCCGTATACTGTTGTCGTGGGCCGGGATGCGCGTATTTCCGGAGATATGGTCCGTCAATTGGTCTGCGGTACATTACGTGCCTGCGGGATGAACGTTACAGATATCGGGATGGCAAGTACTCCCACAACAGAGATGGCAGTTGTCTTTTCCGGTGCATCAGGGGGGATCATTTTAACAGCCAGTCACAATCCCCGCCAGTGGAATGCCCTGAAACTGCTGGGGCCCGAAGGCGAATTTTTGAATGCCGGACAGGGAAAACGGCTTTTGGATATCGTTGCCCAAAACCAATTTGATTTTGCCGGAGTGGATTCACTTGGTTCATATGATCAGAAAAATTACACCTCTAAACATATTGAAGCCGTTCTGAACCATCCCCTGGTAGACGTAGAATCCATTTACCGTGCCGGATTCAGTGTAGTTGTGGACGGAATCAATTCAGTTGGAGGAATTGTCATGCCTGATCTGTTGGAAGCACTGGGTGTAACGTGTCACAAGGTTCACTGTGAATCGCATGGGAATTTTGCCCACAATCCGGAACCATTACCTGCACACCTGACAGACCTTTCCTCTGAGGTTGTTTCCAGGAAAGCTTCCCTGGGTATTTCGGTTGATCCCGATGTGGACCGCCTTGCGATTGTTTGTGAAGATGGCACTATGTTTGGGGAAGAATATACTTTGGTAGCCTGTGCCGATTACGTATTACAAAAGTTTAGGGAAGAAAATCCCGGAGAAAGTATCCATACCGTATCCAACTTGTCTTCCACCAGGGCTCTGAAAGACGTTACGCAATGGTATAAAGGCACCTACACAGCGGCAGCCGTCGGAGAAGTCAATGTGGTTGAAGAAATGAAACGGACCCGTAGTATCATAGGCGGAGAAGGGAACGGCGGAGTTATTCTGCCATCGTTACATTACGGCCGGGATGCCCTTATAGGAACCGCTCTTTTTCTTTCTCACCTGGCCTCAAAAAATGTACCTGTTTCTGCCTTAAGAGATTCCTATCCCCGTTACTACATGAGCAAAAACCGTGTGGAAGTGAAAGAGGATATTCCTTTGGGATCCCTGTTCCAAAAGATCCTGGATGCTTATCCCAATGCAGTGGTAAACAATACGGACGGATTGCGTCTGGACTTTGAAGATGAAAAGAAATGGGTTTGTCTGCGCAAGTCCAACACAGAACCTATTGTGCGCATCTATTCAGAAGCACCCGACAAAACCGATGCAGAAGCATTGGCTCACGAAATCATGGCTTTCCTGTGATTATTTATTTGGCCGAGACAAAAAAATGTGTACCTTTGCAGCCCGTTTGCAAGAAAAAAATAAACTTTACATACAATGAAACAAGGAATACACCCCGACACCTACAGACCGGTTGCTTTTAAAGATATGTCCAACGACCATGTATTCATTACACGTTCCTGTGTCAATACAAAAGAGACTCTTACCGTGGACGGAATTGAATACCCTTTGTACAAACTTGAAATTTCAAACACGTCTCATCCCTTCTATACGGGTAAGATGAAGCTGGTGGATACAGCCGGACGCGTGGATAAATTCAGAAGCCGTTATGGTGACCGGAAAAAATAATCCAAAACCCGTCAATACAGAAAGCTGTCCCCGACCGGACGGCTTTTTTTCTGACCGCCCGGCTCCTTATATTGCAACATCGGACGGTTCCCTGACACTAATGAGTTCCTGTGGAGAGACTTACCATTCTACTGGCGGGGCTGTGGAAGAATCACAACATGTATATATTGAATCCGGATTGCGGTATTACCTGGAAGAAAGGGAAAAAGCTGGTTTGGTGCCTACCGTTGTTCACATTTTTGAGTTGGGATTGGGAACCGGTCTTAACGCGCTGCTTACTTTCCGGGAAACACTCCGGGAAGGCTTTCCCGCTTCTGTTCAGATTTGTTACCATACCGTGGATAAGAATCCTTTGGAACCCGTTATATGGGAAAAACTTGATTACGCCCGATCTGAAAAAGAGAACGATTTTTTCAGCAAGATGCACCTGGGCCCCTGGAATGAGCCGTTCGCACCCGCTCCAGGATTTACATTGATCAAACTGAAGGAAGATTATTTGGATCTGATTATTAATCATCCTATTGACGTTGTTTATTACGATGCATTCTCTCCTTCCGTCCAACCTGAACTATGGACATCCGGAGCTATTGGACTGTTGCTTCCGGCTCTTACGGCAAATGGGATACTGACCACCTATTCATGCAGAGGGTCTTTCAAACAGGTACTGCGTGATTCGGGATTTTCCTTACAAAAGCTTTCCGGTACGGGAAAGAAACGTCATATTCTGAGGGCAGTTTACGGCTTGCACAATTCCCTGATCACGGGCGTAAGCAATGCTTCCATGGCAAAATAAGCATCCGGATATGGATGCACCCCGTCTGAACTCAGATCTTTCTTCATAGCTCCCTGTCCGTCAGACATGGGTGTCCAGAAATCTACGTAACGGCAATTGTTTCCCTGTGCATATTCTTCTATCATCCGGTTCAGTCGTTCAATGGCAACTGCAGGACGTACCATTTCATTGAACTCTTCAGGTCTCCAGACATATTCCCCGGCAGGCAGAACCGAGCATAAAATTACCTTTATGCCGTGAAAACGGGCCAGATCAGCCATAGAAGCAATGTTATCCATTATCTGACTGTGGGTAACATAGCCCTGGTTTTGTGCGATATCGTTCGTTCCGGCAAAGATCACAACTACTTTCGGTTGTAACAGGATCACATCTTTCCTGAAACGGATAAGCATCTGCGCCGTGACTTCTCCGCCAATACCCTTTCCAATAAAATTGTTTTCCGAAAAATAACCGGGATGAAAATGTCTCCAGTTCTGGGTTATGGAATTGCCCATAAAAACAGCATCCGGTCTTTCTTTTGCCAAATTTTCCTGTGCCATGGTGACCAGGGATACCAGCATTGCCAAGAAAATACTTAATATATGTTTCATCTTTAGGGTTTTATATGTACAAAAATGGTTTTACGGCTCTTTCGTATACACCTTGCGTATAAGCGATAGCCATTCCGTAATTAGTTACCGGAACACCGGCTAGTTTTACTTCCCTGATCCTGGCTAAAAGCTGACGGTGTGTGATCATACATCCTCCGCATTGAATGACAAGTGCATAATCTCCAAAAGGTCTTGCTGGAATGTCCAAACCGGAGATCATTTCGAACTCCAGTTTTTTCCCGGTATACCGGTGCAACATCAGGGGCAATTTTACCCGGCCAATATCTTCACAAGTGCTGTGGTGGCTGCAGGATTCCATCATCAGAACACGGTCTCCGTCTTTGAGCCGGTCAATAGCAGGTGTTTCATCAAGATACGTTTTAAAATCACCCTTGCTGCGGGCCAGTAAAATACTGAATCCGGTTAAAGGTTGGTCATCAGGTATCAATGATTCCACTTTCCCGAACAATTGGCTGTCTGTAACCACCAAAACCGGTTTAATTTCAGGGACACCTTTCTGAAAATAAGCTTCCAATTGTGTTTCCTGTAAAACAACGGAAACTGCCCTGCGATCCAGGATTTCCCGGATCACCTGCACTTGCGGCAAGATCAAACGACCTTCTGGTGCCTCTGAATCAACCGGACATACCAAAACCACAGTATCGTTTTCCCGTACCAACCCTTCCAGCATAGGTAATGAACGGAAAGGGGACGGACCCAGATTTTTAGAGATGAGGCTGATCAATGCATCAAGTCCGTAAGGTTCCCTGCAACTGAAATCAATAACGTCTGTCCGGTATTCGTATTCAATTTCTTTTTTTATGTCAGGATCCAGCGCTACTTTATCTGACATATTGTGAACCAGGATAAAAGGCACTTCATCCATCCGGAAATCCTCGATCAGACTTTTTTCGTATTTGCCAAGAAAATTACCTGTAAACAACAGAATGGCCATGTTTACCTGCAGAATGACCTCCCGGCTGCGTAACACACGCTTTTCGCCCAGCAACCCTTCATCGTCCATTCCGGCTGTATCAATGAGTACTATCGGCCCCAAACCATGTATTTCCATGATCTTACGTACGGGATCCGTTGTAGTACCGGGAATATCAGATACAATAGCTACTTCTTGTCCGGAGAGAATATTGATAAGAGAACTCTTTCCGGCGTTGCGCCGGCCAAAAATCCCTATCTGCGGGCGCGTGGCCATGTCAGGGATTAATAATTGGTTTTCTTTTCCTCAAAGAATGCCTTGGGATGTTGGCAGGCAGGACACGTTTCCGGGGCTTTCTTTCCTTTGGTGATATAACCGCAATTGCGACATTGCCAAAGGATCTCTTCATCTCTTTCAAAGAATTTTCCGGATTCAACCCGTTCCAGTAATATCCGGTAGCGGGTTTCGTGCTCTTTTTCAACGGCAGTAACTGCAAGGAACGTGGCGGCAATTTTCGGGAACCCTTCCCCGGCCGCGATCTTTGCAAATTCGGGATATAAGACAGCATGCTCTTCGTGCTCTCCTTCTGCGGCAGCTGTCAGATTTTCTGCAGTTGTTCCTATCATTCCGGCAGGATACGTTGCAGTTATCTCAACCATACCGCCTTCAAGAAATTTAAAGAAACGTTTTGCATGTTCTTTTTCCTGATTGGCAGTCTCCTCAAAGACACCGGCAATTTGTTCAAACCCTTCTTTTTTAGCAGCGGATGCAAAAAAAGTATAACGGTTGCGAGCCTGCGATTCTCCTGCAAAAGCATCCAGGAGATTCTTTTCTGTTTTCGTTCCTTTAATAGATTTCATACTAAGGCTGGTTAAAGATGAATGTGTAGCCCCAACAGGACTCGAACCTGTATTTGAAGTTTAGGAAACTTCCGTTCTATCCCTTGAACTATAGGGCCAACGTGTCTGAAGAATTTCAGACCACTTTCTTTTCTATGATCTCCCTTCCGCGGTAGTAGCCGCATTCGGGACATACCCTGTGATACATGACGGTTGCTCCGCAATTGGAACAAACAGCCAATGTAGGGGTGTTCAATTTATAGTGCGTTCTGCGTTTGTCTCTTCTCTGTTTTGAGACTCTGTGTTTAGGATGTGCCATATCTCAATTTATTTTATGTTGTTACCTTTCCATATACGTAACATTTCGGGATCACAATCCTTTTCCGATGCATGAACCCTCTGTATGGGAATAACCAGGCATATGTTGTCGTATACATATTGCGTAAAATCAAGTTGCCCGGTATGATCATTACGACATTCTTCCGTTTCCTCTTCGTCTAATTCTCCTAAGAAAGAAACCGGCATGGATAATCTTTCCAGACAACGATCGCACAAAAGTACTACATATCCTTCAATTTTCACGGAAATTTTCAATTTTCTTTCGTCTGCGATCTCAATCTGAATAGTTGCTATTAACTCACTATCAAGTACTTCCTCGTTTTCAAATAAAACAAAGAACTCCTTCCCCAAATGAAAATCACAGAGGTGTTTTCCTTTGGAAAGTGTCTTCCCCGAAATAGTAAGCCTTCTATTTTCTTTGTTATCCATCCTGCCCGAAATGAGCCGACAAAGGTAAACAAATATTTTTGATAATCGCTGTTTTATTCTACTTTTGCCCATGCAGTTTAACCAACACTTTTTATGAACGAGAAGATCCTCATTCTAGACTTTGGGTCACAATTTACACAATTGATTGGCAGACGTTTGCGTGAAATGAACGTATTTTGTGAGATCCATCCTTACCATCATTATCCGAAACCCGATGCTTCCATAAAAGGGATCATCCTTTCGGGAAGTCCTTATTCTGTAATAGATGAAAATGCGCCCGGGATTGACCTGACTCATATCAGGGGACATATCCCCTTGCTGGGTATCTGCTTTGGATCGCAATACCTGGCCTCACGTTACGGGGGCTCGGTACATTCTTCTTTATCAAGAGAATACGGCAGAACCACTTTGGAAATAACGGAACCCGGATCGCCTCTTTTCAAAGACATTCCTTCCCCTTCAACAGTATGGATGTCTCACGGGGACAGTATTGAATCGCTCCCCCGGAATGCTGTAAACATGGCCTCAACGAGTGAAGTAAAATATGCCGCATTCCGGTTTTTGGATGAAGATACCTATGCGGTACAGTTTCATCCTGAAGTATACCATACGGTTCACGGCAAAGAAATACTCAGGAATTTTGCCTATAACATCTGCAAATGCAAAGGCGACTGGACACCCTCCTGTTTCATTGATAGTACGGTTAAGGAATTGCACGAGAAGATTGGTCAGGAACAAGTTATAATGGCCTTATCGGGCGGTGTAGACAGTACGGTCGCTGCCGTTTTACTGCATAAGGCCATAGGGAAGCAATTACATTGCATTTTTGTGGATAACGGTTTGCTCCGCCTGAATGAATACCAAGCCGTCATGAAATCCTATGAAGAAATGGGACTGAACATCACGGGCGTAGATGCCTCCGGTGTTTTTTTATCTGCTCTCAGGGGAATTTCAGATCCGGAGACAAAACGCAAAGCCATTGGACGCACATTCATTGAAGTCTTTCATAAAGAATCCGGGAAAGTTCTGAATGCAACATGGCTGGCTCAGGGAACCATTTATCCCGACGTCATAGAATCGGTACCTGTCCACGGTCATTCAGCCGTCATTAAATCTCACCACAATGTAGGGGGACTTCCTGAACACGTTCCGCTAAAGATCGTAGAACCTTTACGTATGTTATTTAAAGATGAGGTACGTCGGATAGGTCTCTCTTTGGGTATCAAAAAAGAGCATATTGGCAGGCATCCTTTTCCCGGGCCGGGTCTGGCCATAAGACTTCTGGGGGAAATCACTCCCGAAAAACTTACAATCCTCAGACAGGCAGATGATATTTTCATCCGGAACCTAAAGAAAGACAACTTGTACGATTCGGTCTGGCAGGCAGGTGCCATATTACTCCCTGTAAAAAGCGTGGGTGTCATGGGAGACGAAAGGACCTATGAATTTACCATCGCTTTGCGTGCCGTTGAATCAACAGACGGAATGACCGCTGACTGGGTGCATCTGCCCTACGAATTCCTGATGAAAGTATCTAACGAGATCATCAACAAGGTTCAAGGTATTAATCGGGTGGTTTACGATATTTCTTCCAAACCGCCTGCTACCATTGAATGGGAGTGATACGGGGAGTATTGATATAAGTTTTGTATTTTATTTTGTGAACTCATGAATTACAAGTTACCATTTATTCCGACCCTGCTGTTTGCCATGGTCATAGGTTTTTCTTCTTGCCAGCATGATGCTTTTGTACCGTACGAAGGAGAGCTACTTTATGTCAAAAGCCATCCGGCTAAGGATTACGACATTCACGACCTGTTTGATGTTACCAATTCCAAAATGGGCGTTGACATGGAAGCCACCCTGCTGCCAGTTCTGGAAGTTGTTAATATGGACCAGATAAAAGTGCGTATGGTGCCTATAGACTACAAAACTGTAGATCCCACTGGCCGTGAACGAATCGCTTCGGGTATCATTATATACCCGCTCAATAGTAAGGCACGCGGCGTTATTGACGTAATGCCTTTTGGCTACCTGCAAAATACGTTGGGCGGCAGCGACTACGGTATTGGCCCGGAACATGCCCTGGCTTTTATTAATTACATAGTCATCAGTCCCGATTTTCTGGACTCTGGGACCAGCAAACGCGCCCATACAGACATTCCCCTTGGCGACGATGCCCCCGGAAACGATATCTATCATCCTTTCATTAATATGGAAAGTTCCGGACAGGTAGCTTATGACATGCACATAGCCGCGGAACAGTATTTCAGAAAGGAACTAGGTATGGAGCTGCCTAAAAAAACCTCAATTTTTGGATATTCGGAAGGAGGAACAGACGCGATGGCCCTGCACCGCTGGATAGACAAATACGACAAGAGTGGTATCAAAATTGATGATACCTTTAGCGGTGGCGGCGCACACGACCTTTTGGCCGCTTTTGAAGTATTGCGCGAACGAAAAACGCAATATTACTGCGTAAATCCTTTCATTATATACTCCATTGACTTCTGGGATACATCCATTGCTTTGGATTACGACAAGATATTCAACCCGGACGGACCACTTCTAGACAAAGACGAGCCTTCCTATTTCCGTAACCTTTTGAACCGAGGATACGGCTTTTGGCCTACTGCAAAAGACTATTTGGGACAAGATTTAACTTATTACATGAATGAGGCCTTTTTCCAGGAGTGGAACGAAAATAATGAATTCTACAAAGTTTTGCCTTACCTGAAATACAATAACTGTTCTGCAGACCCTGACTGGAAGCCAACCGGCACTATCCACCTTTTTCACGCTAAGTCAGACAAACATATTCCGGATATATGTTCAACAAGTGCTTATAATGCTCTGAAAACCAAAGGAGCCAATGTCGCATACGACTTGTGCACCGATTTCGAAAATGCAGAAGATCCTCATGCAGACGGAGGCATCCGTTTCTTTATTTCCTGCGCCGCATATTTTGCTCTTAAATAAAAATTATTTTGCAATCAAATAGAGATACATAGCTATAAACATCTTGGATGCATACCCCACATGCCCCCCGGTTCCTGAATAGAATGAAACGGGAGCATTTCTTTTTTTAAACTCCGAATAAGCATATTCCGCACATTCGAAAGGAACAATTTCATCGTCTTGTGCATGATAAATATACACGGGCGTTTTTGGTGTCCAGCCGTCCACGTGAGAATACTGTTTCAAGACTTTGTAGATTTTATGGAATTCGGCATTTTTTTCTTCAGTAAAAAAATCCGGATGCAGATAGGTTCGTATATCAGAAGTAAGGTTTTCATTCAACGCACCTGCGCTATGTTCAGGTGAACGGTCAAGCCATTGGGGATAATATTTGAGCAAATCTCCTGTAAATACTTTTGTGTAATCAAGATCAAGATGTTCGTATTTATCCATGGCGTATATGACAGTGGGAATAACCGTATAGGCACAATATCCCGTTCTGGCATACACATCAAAAGCCGTTCGCGGGTCATAACAACCGCAACCAAAACTTGCTTTTTCAACAGTAACACGCTCACCATGAAGCTCATAATAACGGAGCATGGCCATAGCAGAAGAACCGCCCAGTGAATAGCCGGCCAATAAAGTGTGTTCCGGCAACTCATACCCTAACGTGCGCAAAAACTCCCGGCTGGCTTCCCGCATATGATAGCCAACTATACCCACGTTATCTACATTCAAAAAAGTACAATAATGGGTGTCCTTGCTTACGCCATAGCCTAATAAATCGGGAATTATGGTCAGATATCCCATCATGGACTGCAAGGCTTCTGTTGCCGGAATACGATCCGACGCTCCGCTTGTCTTCTGAAGATAAGCAATCGGGGCTACTTCTACAACACCTTTAATTTTGAAATTCTTTGGATAATAAATTGTTCCTGATGCTACCGCCCGATTGCCCAGGGGATCGATTGTGTTATAATTGATAACGTAAGCCGTCACCACATGATCCCCAAATAATTTTTCTGCGAGCGTGACAATTTTTTCGGACATTTCAATTTCTTCCAGTTCTTTACCGAAAGCCTGGAGCATTTCCTGAAACGTAAGGTCCACCTGGTTTGTAACCTCTATAAAAAATTTTGGATCTATTGTTTTAACTTGGTCATAAGGTTGACATGCAGTGATACACGCGCACGAAAAAGCAAAGGAGATAATAACCTTAGCAATGATGTTTCTCATCTTTATATATGATTATTGACATACTAATCCACAAAACCGCCTGCTACCATTGAATGGGAATAACCGTTCAACAGTCCCGACCCGTTAAACATCTCTCTATAGTAAGAAGCTTTCTTTTCCAGTGACATGGGATAGGCCCTTGAAGTTGAAGGCATTCTGTACCACTTAATAGTCCGTTCCCTGAAGGAAAAGGTACAATATTTACCCATACCGGGAACGGATACCTTCTGATCAATCCCCTTTCCCCCTATTACCCCCAGCAATGTCTCTGCCGCTTTTTGGCCGGTAACTGCCACCGTATGGCATAAGGGTATACGTTTAAGAATATCCTCCAGATCAATAGGTTCAATAATCTGCAGAAATTTATCGGATGCGTTCCCGGAACCTCTGACCACACACATGGCCGTATCGTATAAAGCAATACCGTTTTTCTCACAAAAAGTACTGATGCATTCCCTGTCGAAAACTTTTCCTTTTACGAAAAAACCGGGATCGTTAAAAAAAACAACACCCATGACACGCCACATGTCGTTTTGGAAATTCGGGTAATAAAATGTCATGGACCAACGGGTCACCGGAGGAGGGAAACTGCCTAACAGGAGAATACGTGAACTCCCGGGCAAAAAAGGCTTCATGGGATGAATTTCAGGATCAGGCACCAATGTACTTGAAAACTTCAAACACCATTATAGCGGGCCAAACAATGGCTTTCAAAACGCCCAACACACCGGCCCAAAAACCGGTAGCTTCAATGATAAAATAGATGACCGCACCTACAAAACCGATCCCGTAAACAGCTCCTGCCTGGGGAGCACTTTTTGGCATTTCACATTTCATGATCAGAGATTTTTAATTGTTTTTTTATACAAGCGGAACAACGGATTCATAAAAGTACTAATATCGCACATTATTTAACAAACCAAAATTATGAAAATTTATGGTATTCCCGTTGAGCCCGGGAGCAAATGAAATGAAAATCGGCCTCACCTATGATCTGCGTTCCGAATACCTGTCTTTGGGATATTCAGAAGAAGACACCGCAGAATTGGACAAAACAGAGACAATAGAGGGCATCGAGAACGCCCTGCATTCACTTGGATATCAAACCGAACGCATCGGAAATGCACGATCGCTGATGATGCGTCTTCTCAACGGAAACAGATGGGATCTTGTTTTCAACATCTGCGAAGGCATCTTCGGAGACGGCAGGGAATCGCTTGTTCCTGCCATATTGGATGACTGGCAGATTCCTTACGTCTTTTCCGGAGCCGCCACTATGGCGCTTTCACTGAATAAAGCATTATGCAAACGCGTGGTAAGGGATGCGGGAATACCCACCCCCGATTTTTGTCTTATACGCAGTGAAAACGATCTGGATCACCCAAAACCTGCTTTCCCCCTTTTCCTAAAACCTGTTATGGAAGGGTCCGGTAAGGGAATTGGAGAATATTCCCTGGTATGGAACGAAGAAGAATTCCGGGTAATCGGTCGTACCTTACTTGAACGTTACAATCAGCCGGTATTGGTGGAAGAATACCTTCCCGGTCGTGAATTTACCGTCGGCATCTGCGGAAATGGGCAAGATGCCCGCGTCATTGGTGTTATGGAAGTTCTTTTCAAAAACGAAGTGCCGGAAATATATTCTTACGAGAACAAACAAAACTACAAAGAAGCCGTTGAATATCAAAACCTGGAGGAAGGAGAACTGGCTTCAGCATGTGCGCGTCTGGCCCTTGATGTATGGGAAGTTACAGGTTCCCGCGACAGTGGACGCGTTGATATGAAATTGAACCGAAACGGCCAGCCTGAATTCATGGAGATCAACCCCCTGGCTGGATTGAATTACAAAGATTCAGACCTCCCCATACTGGCAGAAATGAACGGTATGAATTTCACACAATTGATGGACGCTATCATGCTGGCTGCACTCAAACGAATCTACGGTAGTGAAATACCGTCTGTTATCATGCAACGTGAACAATACAGTTATTATCCTGCATAACCGGCTTTCGGCCCATCCCACTCCGGATGAACAGGACGTAATTGATCAGGTAGCACTGGTCAAAGATGCTCTTGAAAACCTGGGACACCGCTGCCTGGTTCGTGATGTGGGCTCTGATCTGTACAGTGACCTTAAACCCCTGGTAACGGAAAAACCGGCCTTTATCTTCAACCTGGTAGAGTCCGTTTGGGGTTGTACGGGATTGCTTTATATGGTTCCTGCTATTCTGCAGGCATGGAAGATCCCTTACACCGGGGTTGGAGAAGAAGGCTTGTACCTTACCACAAAAAAGACGCTGGCCAAAACCATCATGACCCGTAACGGAATTGAGACCCCCGGCTGGGTTGGAACTCATGAACCTGACCGTTTGGATATTAAAAAAAAATACATCGTCAAACCGATTGCCGAGGAGGGTTCTGCAAACCTTGACGAACATCATGTTTTTGATCCAAAGCAGCCCGGGATGAGGGAGTGGCTGGCCACTTTTGATCCGAGACAATATTTTGTGGAAGAATACATAGAAGGGAGAGAGTTCAATCTGAGTGTAACGGGAACTCCGGGCCGATACGAAATCTACCCTGTCCCCGAGATGATCTTCACGGATTATCCTCATGGAAAAGCAAAAATCCTGGGATACCGGTCCAAATGGATGGAAGATTCTTTTGAATACAAACACACCCACCGGAAATTCAACACCCTGAATGACTCGCCCCTGATCATTGAGAAATTGAGAAAATCGGCAATTACTTGCGGAGAAGTATTTGGTTTGTCCGGCTATTTCAGGGTAGATATCAGGTTAAGTGAGCAGGATATTCCCTACGTACTGGAAGTGAACGCGAATCCCTGCATATCTCCTGACAGCGGATTCGTGGCAGCCGGAAAAGAAGCCGGGTTCTCTACATCCGGCATGATACAACAGATCATTTCGTGTCTCAATTAAATGAATGGATATGTCTTTTACCTTTCGTGACGTTCTGTTGGAACAAGACCTGAGCGGACTTACTGATGTTATGGAATCGACGGGTTTGTTCTATGATTTTGAAATTGAAGTGGCACTTGAGGTCTTGCAGTCTTTCCGGGATCACGGTGAGTCTTCGGGTTATAATTGCATCGTTGCCCTGGAGAATGGGGTTTGTGCCGGGTATGTCGTATACGGGCCTGCACCTTGTACCCTTTCCGGGTGGGACATATACTGGATGGCCGTACGAAAAGAACTGCAAGGTAAAGGATTGGGATCCGAATTGATCCACAGAGCCGAAAAAAGAATTGCCTTACAAGGCGGTACCTCGGTATGGATAGAAACATCAGGAAGGCCGGCTTACCTCCCTACCCGGAAGTTTTACGAAAAACACCAATACCAAAAATTGGCAGAACTGCCCGGATTCTACGCTCCGGGAGACAGCAAAGTCATTTACGGGAAAACCATTTCTTTTTCCTGAACAGATAATGATCAACTGAAAAGTCCTGTTATAATTACCTGGCGGAAATAAAATGGGAAGAGGGTTACGTGTGCAAAAAGTGTGGGCACACCAACTATTGCAATGGGAGAAAGCCCTATTCCCGTCGTTGTACACGTTGCAAGTACGATGAGAGTCCAACAGCAGGGACGATGTTCGACAAGTGTAACTTTTCGCTCCATTTGGCATTTCATATCGTATTCAAGCTAAGTACGAAAAAGAAAGGAATGTCTTCTCTGGCGTTGTCCCACGAATTTGATTTGCGTCAAATGACCTGTTGGGAATTCAAAAGAAAAGTGCAGCAAGCGATGCGAAGCTCCATGCGATACCCTCTCACTGGCACGGTGCATGTTGACGAGTTTCTGTTCGGAAAATATGAAGAAGGTCAAACCGGGCGTAGCTCTGACAGCAAAAAAAGGTTAGTTGTTGTCGCATTGGAAGTACTGGAAAAAGGTGGTGTCGGCAGGGCTTATGCCAAGGTGATAGAACACGCTTCAGGTAAGGAGTTCAAGCCCTTTTTCGACAACCACATTTCACCACAGGCGCGTGTTGTCACTGATGAGTGGAGAGGCTACCTGCCCCTAAAGAAAAGGTATCCTTTCCTTGAACAGAAGCCGCCAAGGAAAGAGCGAAACTTCCCTGAGCTTCATATCCACATAATGAACATACAAGGGTGGTTAAGAGGAATACATCATCACTGCTCAAAGGAACACCTACAGGGCTATCTTGATGAGTATCATTATAGATACAACAGAAGAAGTCAAATGAAGACAATCTTCGACAACCTTGTCGTAAGGATGATGAGATATAAGTCAATCCAAGGATTATGAGAATATTAAATGGTGCGCTCTAAGCGCTTATACCGATAATTCCGATTTACAAAGAGCCCAATCCCTGTTAAGATGAAAATAACTCCGACCCAGTAAACAGGCCAGTAGAAATCCCGGGGATAATATTGAACAGATAATTTAAAAAGGTCATTCGCAGGCAGTGACCAAATATCGACAAAAGAACAATGACTCAATATAAATCTGATGTAATCCTGGATAAAAGAGATAATTACTATTACAGAGCCCGTAATTAACATTAAAAGTTCCCGGGTTTTTAATTGAACCTGGTCGTGGCGAGCGGAATAGTAAAGTATTAGTAAAGTGAATAAAATCATAATTACAGATAGCATTAACGGAGCTATGACCGGGCCAACCCAGGCTACGGGCAACAGAAATAAAATATCCATTGTCATTAAAGATTCAGGCCAGTTTATTAATATTTTCAGGAAGATATAATAGAAAATATCCCAAACTGCAAAAGAAAATATAAAATATGCAAACCTTCTGGTTGCTGTTTTTCCGGTAAGCATGCTCACAGATAAAAGCATCAGTAAAGAAAAAACTTCCCTGATTATTTCTGTTGTTGCAAGTTCTTTACTAATGGGTTGTAAAGGAAAGGCAAACCCACCAGGATAGACAATCTGCCTCAGGTAAATTACGATTGCACTTTCAAAATAGCCCATCGAGGCTGCAAAAACTGTTATCCAGAATATAGTTTTTGGTTTCATAACACCAAAATTAGCAAATAATATTGTTATATTTCCTCTATAAATCATATCCTGTGTTAACTGAAAACAGCTCTAAGCGGACATGGCATTACGGATGGGCATAAAAAGCATCCACCGATTGCCTCGGGAGCAAGATAATAATAAAACAATTTC
>JBAZHT010000010.1:0-34782 GCA_041652255.1 Bacteroidales bacterium | reverse complement strand
TGCTTTTTGTGCCGGGTACCAACCGAAAAACATGCCGGTAAAAGTACAGACAATAAAGGAAAGAACTATGGAGTATACCTGTACCGAAACAGGCCATCCGGTAATTACGTTTATTAGAGCGGAAGCGCCTATTCCAAAAAGCACTCCCAGAACACCTCCTGATACACTGATAATAATGGATTCAATCAGGAATTGCATCAATATATGTAGCCCTTTGGCCCCAATAGACATCCGTAATCCAATTTCCCGGGTGCGTTCCGTTACAGAAACATACATAATATTCATGATCCCTATACCCCCTACCAGCAGGGAGATTCCGGCTATACATCCTAAAAGAATTGTCATCATATCCATTACTGAGCCCATCGTTTCCATGATTTCCTGTTGGGAACGTACATTGAAATCGTTTTCTTGTCCAATGTTAATGTTATGTCTTATTTGAAGTATTTCCGTAATTTCTTCAATGGCCTTGTCTGTGTACTCTTCAGAAATTGCTGCAGCGGTAATACCCTGCAAATAATTAATGGCCAGCATTCTTTTTTGAACCGTGGTATAGGGGGCCAGTAAGATATCATCCTGATCCATTCCCATTGCGTTATAACCTTTGGATTCAAGAACACCGATGATCTTCAAGGGGATTTTACCAAAACGGATGTTTTTTCCCAGAGGATTTTCTCCGTCGGGAAAGAGGTTTTTCACAATGGTCTGTCCCACCACACAGACTTTAGCGGCTTTTTGTATGTCTGTATTGGTAAACATGGAGCCTTCACCTACTGAGTAACCACGTATATCACTGTACTGTTCATTCACTCCATAAATAGTAGTAGGCGTATTATTGGCTCTGTATACTGCCTGTCCGCTACTATTGACAGTGGGAGTAACCTTTGACAGGTAGTTGGTTTCACGTAACAATGATTCGTAGTCCGTCATCTTGAGTGTCTGCATGTCAGAAGCACTTTGGCGAACTCCGCCAAAGCGGCCGTTACCGGGCTGGATAATGATCATATTTGAGCCCATTTCACCAATTTCGTCCCGAATACTTTGTTTGGACCCTGATCCTATGGCCAGCATGGTAATTACAGAAGTCACCCCGATGATGATTCCCAGCATGGTCAGAAAAGCCCTCATTTTATTATTAAACAGTGCTCTTAAAGCGATTGTTATTAGATTTTTATAATTCATAATGCAGTCTTTTAATCTTCTTCAACGGGTAATGAAGCTAATGTGTCTTTGGCAGATGAAATTGTGTGATTGACCTTGTCTTCAATGACTTTTCCGTCTTTCAACACAATATTACGGCTTCCGTAATGTGTGATTTCCTGATTGTGTGTGACAAAAAGAATGGTACGACCTTTATGGTACAAATCCTGGAAAACAGAAAGAATTTCAAATGATGTCCTTGTATCCAAATTCCCCGTTGCTTCATCAGCCAGGATAATGACCGGGTCGTTTACAAGGGCACGGGCAATTGCCACGCGTTGTTGTTGTCCTCCCGACATCTGGTTGGAGCGATGATTCATGCGGTCTTCAAGTCCTACTGCTTGTAAAGCCTGAACAGATTTTTCCTTTCGTAGCGAAGCATTGACGGTCTTATTATAAAGTAAAGGCAGTTCCACGTTTTCCAGGGCGGTTGTCTTTGGCAACAGGTTATAGGTTTGAAATACAAATCCTATTTTGCGGTTGCGTAAAACGGCTCTTTCGTTTTTTCCCATTTTTCTCACCTGAACTCCTGAAAGATAATAGTCACCAAATGTAGGTATGTCAAGACAGCCCAATATATTTAACAAAGTAGATTTCCCTGATCCGCTGGCTCCCATGATAGTTACGAATTCACCTTCAGATACATGGAAGGAAATATCCCTTATGGCATGAACCGTTTCGCAGCCCACTATAAAATCGCGCCTTATGTTTTCTACTTTTATTATTTCACTCATAATAATCTTCGTTATTTTGTACGTACATTATCTTCACGTCCGGGCCGGGATGGCATGAACGGACTATTGGTCCCATTACTTTCCTGATTTCCGGAGGCTTTACTGAAAGAGTCTGTTTCTCCTGTCATACTGCCGGAAAACTCTATCCCTGTTATCACTTTTTCTCCTGTTACCAGACCCTCAATGATTTCTGTATAGATTCCGTCATTAACACCGGCTATGACTTCTCTGGCTTCAATACCTCCATCAGGATTTTGAACAAAGACATGCGTTTCCGGAATATTTCCGGTGTATTCACCGGGAACGAAACGAAGAGCCCGTACAGGAACTGTAATGATGTTTTCTTTGTTCAGGGTATAGATGTTGACTTCTGCGGTAAGACCCGGTTTAAGTTTTAGATCAGGGTTTGGAGCGTCAATAACCACTTCGTAAGTAACCACATTGGACGTAGTGGTGGCCAGCAGGCGTATCTGTATGACCGTACCTTCAAATTGATCTTCAGGAAAGGCATCTACTGTAAACATAACATGTTGGCCGTCCAACACCTGCCCGATATCGGCTTCATCAACATCGGCAATAACCTGCATTTTTCTTAGGTCATTGGCTATGGTGAAAAGCGTGGGTGTACTAAAACCGGCGGCAACCGTCTGACCTTCATCAACTGCACGCGAGAGTACGACTCCGTCAATAGGGGAATAGATCCATGTGTATCCGATGTTTCTTTCGGCTTTTTGATAATTGGATTTGGCCTGGGTATAAGAGTAGGTAGCCTTTGAATAAGCATTGAATGCCTGGTCGTATTCGGACTGGCTGATAAGCTCTTTTTCGTACAAACCTTTTATACGGTTGTAATTGGCTGTCTGATAATCGTATTCTGCTTTGGAGGAATTTAAGTTGGCTTTAGAGGATTCAAGATCGGTTTCCAGGACTGAACGGTCAATCTCAGCAATAAGTTGCCCGGTTTTAACAGCTGAATTATAATCCACGTATATTTTGGAAATTATCCCGGATACCTGGGTACCGACCTCTACCTGTTTAATGGGCTCGACTGTTCCTGTAGCCGTTACGGTATTGCTTATAGAACCTTTCCCGACAGCGGTTGTTTCATAACCGGGAACCATTTTTTTTGTATTGCATGAAAACAATATTGTCAGCATGATCAATGTTTGGGGTAATAAAAATATTTTCTTCATATTGATGTTATTAATTATTCACATTTTGATATTGGTACAGATCCAGCAGCATTAGAGATGAAACGGCCTGAAACCTTGATTGAAGCAGGGTACTGAGTGCATTTGTATAATTATTTTGTTCTGTAATCAGCTCAATGGTATTCTTCAGTCCTGCCCGAAACTGTTCGTTTACAAGTTCAAAACTGGCTTGGGCTGCGTCCAGTTGTTCTTTGGCAGAAACATACTGGCTTTGTGCAGAAACAGCGTCGTTGTGGATGGATTCTATGGTGCTTAAAAGTTGTTTTTTCAAACTTATGTCCTGCAATTGAGCAGATTGACTTTGCAATTCTGCTTTATTAATATTGGTGCGAACTTGTTTATTATTGAAGATGGGGATACTTAAATTGATCCCTACATTCTCATTGATTTTACTGCCAAGTTGCTGAAAGTAAGAACTCCCGGCGCTTGAAATGGTTCCGGTATTAATGGAGGCACTGGCTGAGATCGTAGGTAACCTGGAAGCTTTTGCAATGGAAATTGCCATGTTTGCCGATTCCACACTTAAGGCACTACTTTTAATTTGAGGCAAATTGTTAAGTGCAGTCTGATATACAGAAGACAGGTCAGGAATAATTTTCAGGACTTGCTGATCGTCAAAATCGGTGAAAACGACGTTAAATTCTTCTTCCAGCTCCAGTTCCAACAATTGTTTTAATGTTAGCTTAGTACTGGATAAAGCGTTTTTAGCCTGGGTTAACTGATGTTTATCACTGGCATTTTGTGATTGCAACTGAGCCAAATCGGCTTTGGAAATTGATCCGGCCTGATACATCTCAAGACCTCTTTCAACCTGAGTTTGTGAAAGATCAATGGCTTTTTTTGCGATTCCCAATGATTCATTGGCATATAGAATCTGTAAATAGGCCTGAATAACAGATATTTCAATATCCAGGGACGACTGTTCAATATCGTATGAATAAGCCGAATTTTCAATTTGTTTCTGCTTTATGGTTTTGTTCAGTTTGCCGCCTGAGTATAACGTTACACCGGTATTGAGCCCATAATTATCTGAATAGGCAGAAGCGTCTGTTTTTTCCATGAAATCATTGTACGTAGTTGTGTTTTGAAAAGAAACCCCGAAGTTTGAAGAAAAATTTAGTGTAGGAAACCGCTGTGCCTTAGTTTGTTCCAATTCAACATCCGACAGCTCTTTGCTTATCTGTTGGCTTTGAATCTGGATGTTATTTTGCCTGGCATATTCAATACATTTATCCAGGGACCAGGACTCAGTCTGAGCCTTAGCCGAATAATTTAACAGAAGGAAAATCCCTGTTGTAATTATAAAAACGAGTTTTTGTCTTAGAATCATAATCAAACAATTTTTATTACAACAAAAGTATCCGGGAGGAATATTTACTGCAATTAAAATCGGCAGAATACGATGTTTTCATGTCAGGGAGGCTTTTTTTGTCTGTATCCAAGCTTGTTTCGTTTGTGTTACTTTTCCGAAAAGATTATCTTTACAACAGAATAGTTGTTGACCTTCTGAAAATGAGAACATTCAAGAGACTGTTAGGGTTGCTGGTAATCCTTTTTGTGGTTGCCATAGTATATTCATTGTTGTTTCCGGGAAAGATCAGGTTCGTAGACAACATGAGGATGTTTGTCCAGAAACCGCTCATTAAATGGGCAGGTCAGATCAAAATGTCACAATTGACCTTTAAGGACAACGATGAAAACGACGGAAACACCGACATTTCCCTGGAGGAACTGAAAACCATAGTGAAAGATTTGCCTGTTGGCAGCATTTTCTTTACTCAGACAAGGAATTATGCTATAAGTCAGTTAATTCCCGGTGAATGGAAGCATACCGGCATATTTTTGGGGACCAAAGAGCAAGTAACCACGCAGATCAACACATCCGGGCGTCTTTTTCGGGCACTGGATACGCTGATGAACGCAACAGATATCTATGTACTGGACAGTTATTCCGAAGGAGTAAGTATACATCCGTTTCAGGAGCTTTCAAACATGAAAGAAAAATCGTACCTCACCCATTTTGCGGCTTTTTCATTTAACGAACAAACCCTTCATTCAGAACGATTTATAGAGAATGCTCTGAATTATACCGGCAGGGATTATGATTATGACTGGATCACTGAAAATCCTCAAACCATTTATTGCTCGGAACTTTTGTATCACGTACTAAAAGACGTCGGAATAAGCATAAGTGACAGAACAAAAACGATTAGTCGTGATATTTTTACGCCGGATGATCTGTACAGATATTTAACACTGCATTCGGGGAAAAGAAAAACATTTACTTTTTACGGTCTTTTTCATAAAAAATAACCGGCAATGTATGGTATCCTGATATCTACCCTTAGGGAATCGTTATTGATCACGGTATTTGTACTGTTGATGATGGTGGTCATTGAATACATCAATGTTCAGACAAAAAATTATTGGGCCGATAAACTCAAGAATTCCCCGTTCTTGCAAATTGTGGTTGCCGCATTCCTGGGGATAACCCCGGGTTGTCTGGGTGCTTTTACCGTGGTTTCATTGTATACGCACAGAATGATAGGGCTGGCAGGGCTTGTAACGGTTATGATAGCCACTTCGGGGGACGGTGCTTTCGTAATGTTTGCTCTATTTCCAGGGAAAGCTTTGCTTCTAAACGGGATATTATTTATAGTGGCCGTCGCTGTCGGATGGTTTGTACATCTGATTACTAAAAAGAAAGATACACTATCTCCGCACGGTTTCATTATACACGAAAAAGACTATTGCCGTTGTTTTAATACGCAGATAATTCTTCCCCAATTAAAAAATATTACGTTTGAACGTGCCGTACTGCTTCTTTCCACAGTATTGCTTATAGTGTTGTTTTCTATGGGTGTTATTGGTCCTGAAGCATGGAATTGGATGAAGATCACCCTTCTTGCAGGATTGGCATTTTTGTTATTCGTTTTTCTGACTGTGCCGGAGCATTTTTTGAAAGAACACCTTTACGGGCATGTGCTGAAAAAGCATTTATTGCGAATTTTCCTGTGGACTTGGGGGGCTTTCATCCTATTGTATTTCATTCAATCCAGTTTGCCCCTGACCAATATAATGCAAAACAACATTTACCTCATTCTGCTTTTTGCCGTGTTGATTGGACTGATACCGGATTCGGGTCCTCAAATGATCTTTGTCACCCTGTTTTCCCAAGGGCTTTTGCCTTTCAGCATATTGTTAGCCAACAGCATTGTACAGGACGGACACGGCATGCTTCCGCTTTTTGCCGAGTCCAAAAAAGATTTTGTCAGGGTAAAACTGATAAATGCGGTGGTGGGCTTGTTGACAGGTCTGCTGTTATTGCAGTTTAACGGACTGTGACGGCATTCAATAATTCCTGTTTGATTTTCAGTAGCTGATCAGAGCCCGGGTCGCGTTCTCCTGCCGGTTGATCAATATTTATATGCTTCAGAATACGGGTAGGAGCCTGACTCAAAACGATAACCCTGTCGCTCAATAAGAGTGCTTCGTCTACGTCGTGTGTCACGAAAATAACGGTGCGACGATCGGTTTTCCATAATTTCAGAAACCAATTGATAAGGCTCTTTTTCAATCCCGCATCCAGTCCCTTTAAAGGTTCATCCATCAGGATGATATTCGAGGGACAGGCAAAGGCACGGGCAATGGAAACACGTTGACGCATACCACCGCTTAACTGGGAGGGATAAAAACCTGCAAAGCCTTCCAGTTCAACCTGCCTTACAAGTTGTTTCGTGTGCTTTTCCCGTTCATCGCGAGGCATTTCCCTGCTTAAGACAAATTCAATATTTCCACTGACCGTCTTCCATGGCAACAAACGGGGATCCTGGAAGACATAGGAAAACACTTTGTTTTCAAAACCGATCAATTTTCCTGAGTCGGGAGGAATGATATTTCCGATAATATTAAGCAACGTTGTTTTACCGCAACCCGACGGCCCCAGCATACAGGTAATGGTGTCTTCGGGAAAGGTGACTTCAAAATCCCGAAGCACAACGACGCTTTTGAACGATTTGTTAAGATCCCGTATTAACAGACTCATGATTCGACCCTCCATGTCTCAATTTTGCGTTCTCCCCAGCGTATCATTTTTTCAAAAACAAAGCTGATTAATATAGCTATCAGGGTCCATGCTATTACCGCATCCACGTTTAAAAACGTTTGTGCAACCTGCATTTCTGTTCCAATACCGTAAACAGGCTGGCTAAGCACTTCCCCTATAATAATGGCCCGCCATCCTATCCCCATGGCACTGGACGCCCCGCTGATAATAAAAGGAACTATGGCAGGCAGGTATACACCGGTAATGATTCTGCGTTTGTTCACTTTATAAAAAACCGCCATTTCAACCAACCCCGGGTCTACGTTTCTGATCCCGTCGGATACATTGGTACATATAAAAGGAAACATTGTAAGCAAAGCAATGAAAACCGGGACCGTTCCCGGATGGAACCAGATCAGGGCTAAAAGTATGAGAGAGATAACAGGAACGGAACGAACCGTTACCAGCAACGGAGTAATAAATGCATTGAACCCCGGGCTGATCCCGGCAATGATCCCCATGGCAAGCCCTAAAAAAAAAGATATGACAAAACCAATGAGTCCTCTTAGAACAGTACTTCCGGCTACACTAAGAAAATCTTTTTCCGTAAATAACTTCAGTACAGTCAGAAATGTATCTTCCGGCTGAGGTACAATAAAGGCAGAATGGAAATAAAGCGCCAGAATTTTCCAGGCTGCCAGCAGAAAAAGCACGGATGTTATGTTAATGATCCTTTTTTTAGTAATAAAACGTTTCATCGGGCAATTTATCTCCTATTATAAGAGGATTCATATTATAAAACACATTCAGGTAATCCGTTATCTGAGAACGGATATCCCTTGCCTTGACAAAATGCAGACCGGATCCCGGAATGGCCATAAGCGCTACTTCTGTGTTGGGAAGAATACCGTATTTAGCTATTAAAACAGCTGCACTGTCCGGATTTTGATTTACCCAGCGGGAAGAACTTTCGTAAAGGTCGAGTATTTCCTCCACTAAGCGGGGATTGGTCTCAATAATTTCATTCTTTACCAGCAGCGCTGTTTGGGCAATAGGGGATCCCTGGATTGTTTCCCATTCTCTGTTCAGGTCAAAAATCGCACGGACCTGTTTGTTTTTTTGGATGACCAGACTGACCAAAGGTTCGGAAATTACGCCGAGTTCCGCCCTGCCTGCGGCAACGGCATTGGCCAGATCAATATGCGTGGGGAAACTGTAGTCAAGTGTGATATCCTTTTGAGTATCGATGCCTTTCTTTTCCAGTAAATACTGAAAAAGAACGTCCGGAGTCATCCCCCGTGCCATAACGTGTACTTTTTTGTGACGAAGATCTTCCCAGCAGCTAATGGAGGGATCGTTCCCGAACAAATACAACGTTCCCCAGACAGGGATTGCAATAACCCTGTATTTCAGACCTTTATTATACGTGATGGCAGCCATTGTGGTTGGAAGTACCGCAAAATCAGCCTGTTTGTCAATCATCATCTTGCGGACCTGTATGGGCTCATTAACGATCTCAACCTCTATACCCGGATCTTCAACGTGGTTCAGACTGTCAATAAGTTTTATCATACCCATGGCCGACGGTCCTTTAAGTGTAGCTATGGTCACGGCTGTTTTCTGATCGTTTTTTCCAGTCTTGCTGGTGCAATTTCCCAGTAAGACTACAGACAGGATACATAAAACGGATAAAATTCGCATGATCGGAAATTTTAACAAAAATAGAACAATTTATTGCAGCCGGGAAAAATGTTCTATCTTTGTCATCAAATAATTAACATCGTGTCCATACTGAGATGAAGGGATTATCCCGGTCAAGGAAGGCACGTATCAAAAAATCTAATCCGGAGGTATTCTGATGGAAAAGAGAGTAGGAACCGTAATCATTCAGATCAACAGCCATGAGCATGTCGCCTTATTGAACGACATACTCTCGCAGCATGCTGACATTATTCTGGGAAGACAGGGTCTTCCAAGAAGTAATGGCAAAAGTCTTATTTCCCTTATTCTTGAAGGTACCACAGATCAGATTGGATCCCTGACCGGCCGTTTAGGCCGTTTAACCGGGATACTTGTTAAGTCGGTACTTTTGAAGAATACATAAAATGAAGAAATTTTCCATTACTCTTGCCACAATCCTTTTATTGATGGCTTCTTTGTCGTCGGGTTACGGCCAAAATCAAAACGATACTATTCCGGTTCCGGTAGATCTGGGAGAAATTGTTGTAACCAGCCTGCGGATAGACAGGCGGATCAAAGACCTGCCCGTATCCATGGCCGTTATAGATTCCACTCAATACCTGAAACGTTCTGCGCTTACCCTGGCCAATGTGCTGGAAGATGAACCCGGCGTATCCAGAGGAGGTGACGGTGTCTGGGCTACAAATATCAATATACGGGGATTCGGAGAAGACCGGCTTGTTGTTCTTGTTGACGGGAACCGGGTGGAAACTGCTACAGATCTGACTGCTTCGTTCAGTATGATAGATGTGAACGATATCGATCACGTTGAGATCATCAAAGGAGCACAATCTTCTCTTTACGGAACCGGAGCCATGGGAGGTATTGTAAATATTATTACCAAACAGGGTCATTTTTCTTCAAAACCTTATGTAAAGGGAGACTTTGTATCGGGATTTGCCTCGGTAAACAGGTTGTTTTCCAACCATGCCTCTGTCAGCGCAGGCTCCAAAAAATGGTATTTGACACTCGGCGGGACGTATGCCAAGGCAGGCGATCTGCGAACTCCGGACGGCATACTGCCCAACAGTCAATATACCACGGACAACATCTCGGCAAAATTTGGCGTAAAACCGTTTGCCAATCATTTATTCAGGATCCAATACCAGCGAAACTGGTCAAAAGACGTCGGGATCCCCGGAGGGAATGCTTTTCCCGGTCCGGCTACGGCAACTTATACCGACATTGGACGTCATATGCTTTCGGCGAGTTATTCTATAACCGGGATTACAGAGAAATTGTCTGTCCTGGAATTGAAATATTTTACCCAATATATTGTCAGAGATGTGTCCCTTGAGCCCAATACGGTGACCAATACAACCCTTCCCAACGGGAATGTCCAGCGTACTACACCGGAGGTATTTTACCCGTTTGGAAAACACCTGACAAACGGGGTTCAGCTGCAAAGCACATGGGATCTGACAGACAATAATGTGTTAATAGCCGGGGTGGATGTCTGGGGACGTAAACTCACCACCGGAAGGGAAAAACTTATCAGGGTCGACGTATTGAACCCTGCCGGGGATATATTGAAAACAAATAATCTGATACGTGGTGAAACGCCAATTCCCAACTCAAGTTTCAGCAGTGCCGGTCTGTTTTTTCAGAATGAAACACGTTTCCTGGAAGACAGGCTGACCATGATCCTGGGAGGCAGGTTTGACGGGATACGGATCAGGAACGAGCAGGGTGTAGACGTAGATTATATAAGTATCAACGGAGAACGGAACGACAACCCTCCCGCTCAACGCATTACTTTCCCGGCAGGAGAAGAAAAAAGCATGTCCTGGAGTGCCAATGCCGGGTTCCTATACAGGCTTGTTAAAGATGTGGATCTTTCATTGAATGTTGCAAGGGCTTTCAGGGCTCCTTCGCTTGAAGAACGTTTCAAATACATTGACCTGGGTAATTTTGTCCGTTTGGGAGATCCGTCTCTGAAACCGGAAAAATCCTATTCGGCAGACCTGGGCTTGAGAATTTGGAAATCAAGATTCAACCTGCAGGCTGACGTTTTTGTAAACAGGATCACCAACATGATTGTCGAAAAACCCGGAGAATTTATCTACAGGCTCACTTCCGACTCTAAAGAGGAAACGATCCCGGCCCTGATTAATGCCAATGTGAGAAAAGCATTATTGTATGGCTTTGATTTGAAATTTGCGTACAATTTCAGCAATGATTTTGTGTTGTTCGGTTCTGGAGCCTGTGTACGCGGGATAGCCCTGGAAACTGACGGAAACCTTCCGCTCATCCCGCCTTTAAACGGGCGTTTGGGAATCCGGTATACCAATTCCCGTATGGGCTCTATGGAATTTTCAGTGTTTGGGGCTGCAAGTCAGGATAAAATTGCTGAAGGAGAACTGGAAACGCCGGGGTATTACCGGCTGGATGCGGCACTGAACACAAAAACCATGTACCTGGGACCTGTCGGATTACAGATTTTTGCAGGAATTGACAACATCACCAACAACCGGTATACCAATCACCTGTCCACCAACCGTGGAGACATAAGCGTGGAACCCGGAAGGAATATGTACATCAGGCTGAAATTGTCTTTTTGATCTTTCCGATCAGTAGTTTCGCATCTGGCTTCTTTCGCTTCGTGGACTCCTTCCTGGACTATGGACCGGGGCCGAGAGCATGGATTGGAACAAAACGGAGAGTTTTTCCTGTTGTTCCGGTCTGAGAACACTTTGCATATTGCAATAATAATCGAAAGTCAGGATCTTTAACCTTTTGTGCATTTCGCCCAGTTGTCCGGCCAGTTTATCCAGTTGATCCCTGTCGGGACCCACGGACTTCAATTCCCGGGCCATCCGGCTTCTAACGCCGTTCATGGCCATCAGGGTTCTGTTGGCAGAACGGTTGTAAAGTCGACGGAAATCCCTGAATTGTTCTTCCTGGGAAGCATCCAGATCAAGTTCCTGTGCTATGAAATTGCCGAATTGCCTGGGAGGGATGTCCTCTATTTGTTCCAGCGCCTGTTCATCATTTTTCAGATGGGTCCTGTATGTAATTATGACAGCAATATTGATTCCAAGCAGAAATACTACCAGGACGATCAAAATTGTCTTTGAATATTTACCCATAATGCCAGCTTTTTAAAAGTCGTCTTCAAGAAGCAGGGATTCCATGTTTTCAATCTGGTCATCCTGAAACAAATAAGCGATTTCCCGTTCCGGATCTGTTGTCTTTGGGGTCATAGTGATTTGTCCCAGCAAAATGCCTGAAAAAATGCCTATAACCAGGGCAATTGAGATAGCCAACGGTTGCAGGATCCTTTTGGTTTTGTGTTTTTCTGCCTGCTCTAAACGGCTTTGTATGCGCGTAAATAAAAAAGGCTTAACCTCAATGGCCTTTTCGATATCTGCATGAGCCAGTATCTCTTTTAAGAATTCTAGTTTAGCCCGGCATTCCGGACATTGTTCCAGGTGTGTGGCTACAAGAACGGACTCCTCCTGATTGAGGGAGTTTTCTATAAAGAATATCAGTTTCTTTTCCGTTGATTTGCAGTCCATTTTCTTATATTTTGTATGTTTGACACATGATAACGGAAAAACTTGCGCTTCTGTTCACTGAAAAAATAAAAAAACACAAGTATTTTCGGATTACCGTGTCAAATATATTGTTTTTTAGATAACATTGGACACAAATATTACAGATAGATTGCTTCAGGGCGATGAAAATGCGTTCAGGGAACTGGTAGAGCAATACCGGCAGGTGGTATTTCGTACCTGCATGGGCATATTGCATGATACCGGGGATGCAGATGACGTTACCCAGGAAGTTTTTATTGAAGTGTTCCGGTCCGTCGGGAAATTTCGTGCCGATGCCAAAATTTCCACCTGGCTGTACAGGATCGCATTGAACAAATCGTTGAATTTTATAAGGGATAACAGAAAACACCGGGCTTTATCATTATCAGGTGTTCCACCGAATGATGCGTTGACCGGTCATGGAGCAGACGGGCCGGAAGAAATACTGCAGAATAAAGAGAAAAAAATGATACTGGAACAGGCTATTGATTCTCTTCCCCCTAAGCAAAAGAAAGCTTTTATACTAAGCAAATACGACGATCTTTCCTATAAAGAAATTTCTGAAGTAATGAACATATCTTTTTCTTCTGTGGAATCGCTATTGTTCAGGGCAAAACAAAATCTGCAAAAGAAACTTCTGGATTGTTACAGAAGATCCTGTTGATGTTTTTTTGTATCATGCGCAAGTTTTTTAGGGTTGTTGGTGTCTTAAAGGCAAACAAACCATCAAAAAAATTAACACTATGAAAACAACAACTATTCTTATCACATCACTGATGTTGCTTACATCACTGACTATGAATGCACAGAGAGGAAATGGCAACCGAAATGCTACCTACAACCACCACCACCAGACTTGTATTAATGACATTCCCGATCTGACACAGGATCAGATACAGAAAATCACAGCACTCGAAAATGCACACAAAGCCGAGATTGATCAGTTACGCAATGAACGCCGTTCTACAAGGGATGGCAGTATGAAAACGGATGTCCGTCAACAAATGCTCAACGCCAGAGATGCCCACCGCGATCAGGTTAAGGCTCTTCTTACACCGGAACAGCAGAAAGTTTACGAAGCATTACCGGGCAATAACGGCAGGAACCGTCAGTCTCCCGCCGGTCGCTCCAGCGTTAACCGTTCGGGAAGAAGCGGCAGAAATAACCGTTTCTGATAAAAATTTTGCCAAACGCATAAAAACACATATCTTTGCGGACCTTTTCTCGGGAAGATAAGGAAGTTAACATTATTCAGTAACTTAAAAAAAGATTTATGGCAGTAAAAATTCGTCTTGCCCGCCATGGCAAAAAGAATCACGCTTATTTTCACATTGTAGTAGCAGATTCCCGCGCACCCCGCGACGGCCGGTTAATTGAAACTCTGGGAACTTATAATCCCAATACAGATCCGGCAACCATTAAACTGGATCAGGAAAGAGCCCTTTATTGGATCAATACCGGAGCGCAGCCAACACTCACTGCACGCAGACTCCTCTCTTACAAGGGCGTTCTTCTGAAAAAACACTTGCAGGAAGGTGTGACAAAAGGAGCCCTAACACAGGAACAGGCAGATACAAAGTGGGAAGCATGGATGCAGGAAAAAGAAGCCAAAGTAACCGCAAAGAAAGGCAAACTGGAACAGGAGACACGCGAAGAAATGAAAAATCGCCTTGAGGCAGAAGCCAAGGTTAATAAAGAGCGTGCCGCAGCCTTATTGGCAAAACGTGAGGAAGTAGCAGCCAGACTGGCTGCAGCAGCGGCCCAGGCAGCTGCAAAAGCAGAAGAAACCATCGCTGAAATTGAAGGAACAGCCGTTCCGGAAACTGAAGAAGAGGATAACGCTGCAACCGAATAATGATATGGGAAAAGCAAGGTTTCTGAAACTGGCGACAGTGAGGAAAACCTTCGGAAAGGGAGGAGAATTGCTCTTGAAGATCCATCCTGACGTTCCTCAAAACATTATTGACCAATTAAACAAAGAAGAACCGGTATTCATCCAGGTGGATGGCATACCGGTTCCTTTTTTTTTCACTTCCATTGCTTTTCGCGGAAACGATCAGGCAATGGTCTGTTTTGAAAATTTTCTATCCGAAAACCTGGCTGAAGAATGGGTGGGGGAGACCATCCTGTACAAGGCACCAGAGGATGAGTCGCTGAGCGGAGGATCCTTACTGGTCGGGTATGCATTCCAGGCAGCAACCACGGGTGAGGAAAAATGTAGGGGAACCGTTTCCGGATTTTATGATTATCCCGGAAACCCCTGCCTGGAACTGGAGTTCGAAGACGGAACGCGAACATTATTGCCTTTTCATGAAGACTTTATTCGAAAAATCAGACATAGCGACAATTACATGGAATTGGTTTTACCAGAGGGCTTGTAATGCTTTATTTTAAATTAAAGAATCTTACGTCTGTCTTTCCTGATACCCCGGATGCAAATAACTGGACGTAACGCCAGTAGTCGCCTATTCTGTTCGGGCTTATATATGATATAATATCCTCCTTCGCCTCCTTTGTATATCCTTTTCCTTTAATCGTGTTAATATATTTATCAACATCACTGGTGTTGGCCCTGATCTTGACAGCTTCATAAAACATGTTGTCGGTGGTGTATTCCAGGTAAGTTAATGATCCTGAAAATGCAGGATAGGCATTCAGTACGGGATACTGTGTAACTAATGCGTTCCAGTCGGTAAAATCATCTTCGGTTTCTTCTTCAGAATCTTTCGCAGGAGGCGTAGTTGTCAGGGTTACCACAAGTACATCTCCGGCAGGGACGTCCACCTGGCGGGTGGATTTGTTCCCATCGGGATCTACGGCCGTGATCAGCCATTTACCTTTGTTCAATATGCTATAGATGAATTGCCTGCCCTCATCAATGATGTTGCCAATGCTCACATAGATCGAAGCCATGGACGTGGAAGAGCTTTCGGGATTCTGGGCAATCACAATGTCGGCTTTTTTCTCAGCATCGTCATCTTCCACAAAGACAAAGGAACGGTTCGTCCCAGAAACGTTTTCGGTATCTGTTTTGGCCACATCTACCACTTCCTTGATGATGGCGGCCATTTTTGTTGCGTAACCCGCACCCATTTCCTTGACAGTAGGATCATCCGGCCCCATGCTGTTGACGGCAGCTGTGATCTCCTGGGCAATATGGGCTGGATTGGCATCGGTGGAAGCATTGTATATATCCAGGGTCATTTCCCCCACATCGGCGGCACTCAGTCCTCCTGATGTCGAAGTCTGCATGGCATCTACCATCAGCTCGGCTCCGGCTTCCACACCTTTGGCTCCTTCTGCTACAAATATCTTCTGGATGGTAAGGCCGCGTTCCACCGAGGTATTCCCGAATTCTTCGTTGTCCTGCTGGAAATCGTTGAACATCTGGGGGGCCTGGTGATCGAAATCACCCTTTTCCAGTTTTTTCCAAAAATCACTTTCACTAGAAGTTTTTGCTTTCCAATTGGGCCGGAGTTTGTTATAAAGTTCTGTGCGGTCGGAAGGCGGTATATTCGAAGCCACTTTCAGAACGCGTTCCCGGCTCCTTTCCCCGCTGCCGGTGACCCATG
Source organism: Bacteroidales bacterium (assembly GCA_041652255.1). Lineage (GTDB taxonomy): Bacteria > Bacteroidota > Bacteroidia > Bacteroidales > UBA932 > DMER64. The sequence continues at coordinate 18,744 of JBAZHT010000010.1, read as the reverse complement.
ATAAGAATTTGGTGCTTGAGCCAATGAAGCCTTTGGTGTTGACCTTGGTCAGGATCCCGGATTTCTCCAGGTTACTGATCGCCTTTTCGTATTCCTTGATGTAAGGTGCCATTTCGGCAACCATCCCAAAGAATTCGTCGTATTCCGACTGGCTGACGGTTCCCTTCAGAATATCCCGGGTAAATCCGTCGGAAGTGGCCTTCAGGTAGTATAGGGTGAGGGTTTGTTTGCGTACGGCAAAATCGGCAAAAACGGCCACGTCTTCCCGGAATTGCTCCGAACCTTCGTAGTTCCTGAAGTTCCCCTGGCAAGCGACAACTGTGATCCCGGCCAGCACAAAAAGCAATGAATCTCTAATCTTTTTCATAGACAGGTTGTTATAAATCTACTCTAAGATAGAGAAAAAAGTATTCCCACAATGTTTTAAGCCAGACTTTCTTTGATCAGGTGAGCAGCCGCCCGGGCACATCCTTCAACTCCCAGCAACCCGGCGTCCAGGGTAAAATGGTACGAATCGGCTTTTCCCCATTCTTTGCCTGTGAAATAATTGTAATAAGCCGCCCGTTTCTTTTCCTCACGGACAATGAAAGACTCGGCTTCTTCCCGTGAGATTCCCCGTCGTTCCGCCACGTTGGCTATGCGCAGTGACAAGGGGGCATGGATGAATAAACTTCGCATGCGGGGATTTTCCCGCAGAATATAATCTGAACAGCGCCCAATAAAAAGACACGACTGTTCTTCTGCAAGTTTGAGAATTACCTGTGATTGGATGTTAAAAATATGATCTCGTGACAACGTGGCATTCTGAGGATCAAAAAAGGCCCCTCCGAAAAAATCGTGGACATTCAGCACGCGGGATAGTCCCTGCGATACTTTTTCGTCTGCCTTCTCAAAGATATCTTCACACAGTCCGCTTTCTTTGGCGGCATGATAAAGCAATTCTTTATCGTAGAAAAAAAGACCCAGAGCTGAAGCGATCATCTTTCCCACAAAATAGCCTCCGCTTCCCAATTGACGCCCCAGAGAAATAACTATTTTTTCATTTGTTTTCATTGTATCTTCTGAATTCTTTGATTTGTTTGCTAATAAGAATAGCAGCTATTATGAATGAAGCCGCATCGGATACGGGCATACTGGCCCACACACCGGTTACCCCAAAAAAGCGGGGAAGAATAAGCAGGGCAGGGATCAGGAATATAACCTGGCGGGTAAGTGATAAGAAGATGGCTTTCCCCGGTTTACGAATGGCCTGGAAAAAGTTGGAAGTTACCAGTGAAAGGGCAACGAGCGGAAAAACGGCAAGGTCAATATGCAAACCTTCAACTGTCAGACGTGCCAGGGTAGGATCATTGGTAAACAAACTGACAGCAGCTTCCGGGAAAAATTGCGCTATGATAAACGCCAGGACACTGACGCAGGTAGCACACAATAATGTCAGCTTAAAAATATCCGTCACGCGTTTGTATTGTTGTGCTCCGTAATTGAATCCCACAAGAGGTTGCATGCCCTGGTTAAATCCGAACATGATCATGATGAACAGAAAGACCATACGGTTGGCAATACCGTACGCCCCAACGGCGTAATCTCCTCCGAACTCAAAAAAGGAGCGGTTGATGATGATGATCACCAAACTGTTAACAACATTCATCAGAAACGGAGCCAGACCTACGGTGATAATATTGCGGGGCATACCTTTTCGTATGGTGAATATTCCTTTTTTGAAATGCAACAGGGAGTCTTTTCTGGAATAATGGTTAAGCAGGATGCTCAGGGCAATTGCCTGAGCCAGAACCGTGGCCAGGGCTGCGCCCCGGATTCCCCAGTTGAACCCGAAAATAAAGAGCGGGTCCAGGATAAGATTGGCTGCAACTGCCGTCAATGTGGCCAACATGGCTTTTTTGGGATAACCGCTCGCACGCAGGTTGTCATTCAATCCATGGTATACATGGGTGATCACATTACCCAGCAGAATGATCTGCATATATTCCCGGGCGTAGGGCAACGTCTGTTCGCTGGCTCCGAAAAACAACAGGGTAGGTTTCAAAAAGATCAGAGCAATGATGGAATAAAGGATCCCGATTACTGCATTCAGGGTAACGGCATTGCCAAGGGCTACTTCTGCCGTTGCTTTGTCTCTCTGTCCCAGTTTTACCGATATCAGGGTAGAGGCACCTACTCCAATCATGGAACCGAAAGCCGCTGAAATGTTCATTAGCGGTAACGTCAGGGAAAGCCCTGCAATAGCCAAGGCATTCACGCCACGACCAATGAACATCACATCGGCAATATTGTATATGCTGGCCGCCGTCATGGAGATGATGGCCGGCATGGCATAACGGAACAGAAGTTTTGGGATATGTTCCTTATCCAGTGCTAAAATTTTTCCCTGATCAGGCACGCCAATAGATCTTTTTACGGGAAACCAGGGAAACCAGCCACATGGTAAATAATACCAGCAGAAAAGCGCTCAATGTGCCTATCCAGGGATAGCCTTCCGGGTTTGCGCGGTTGTACAAAATATTCAAAAACGTGATCCCCAACAGCGGGGACAAGAACATGGAATGAGCCACGTAACTCATTAGCGGATTGGCTCCGGCCCCCGAGAAAATTTTAGATAGAAATCCTCCCGGAAAGATCCCGGAAAGGTAATGCAGCCACAAGAGTAACAGAACAGCAATACCCCCACTTACAAAACAATAAGAGAAGGAACAGGGAACTTTTGTCAGTCCGGGTTCAAACCGTTCCATCCAAAGCCCCGATAAGATAAGCAATCCCGACAGATAGAGGAAAGGGAGGTATTTGGGAGCTGTCTTTCTCATCAGTAGCACCAGTCCCGTCAGGGTAATGATGGTAAAAAATTTTCCTTCCAAAAGCCAGCGATTATAGCTGCTCACACAGATCCACACAACAAGAAGGAGCAAACTCCAGAAAACCACGTGTGACAGTACCCCTTTGCGTTCAATGACGGGCTCTTCTTCCAGCAGCATGTTATAAAAACGGTCACCAACCCAGGTAGCGGGTATCAGGATCATCAGAAAGTTGATTTCTTCCATATTCAGCAACCAGGAAATGCTTTTGTTGGCATACAGCAAATCATCAAACCCCGTAAAGCGGGACAAGAAACTAACAAGAATAACACCAAGGAAAGCTACCAGACGCCATTTAACCGAATCACTGGTAAAATACCAGATCAGTGCCCCGAACAAATATAAAAACGCCAGCAGCAGAATAATGATGTTCCGGCTGAAGAGAGTCATTTGAACATCAAATACAAAGGCATAAAGAGCCAGCAGCAAGAATGCGACCGCCCATCCTGCAATCCGGGTCTTTAGGGAGGCTCCCTTTACATATATAAGCCATAAAGATCCGAAACCCGCCAGGATCATAAAATTTGACCAATAACCCGGAAGTGACGGCTGCAAAAGATTGCATAAATAGGAAAAAGCCAGTAACATCAGGAACCGTTCGCCAATATCTTTCATATCGCGGCGTGAATCCTTTCCCGACCTTCTCCATTTGGCTCTGAATGCGAAAGGAATGGCCGCACCCATGCAAAAAATAAAAATGGGAAAGACCAAATCCACCCAGCCCAACCCGTAACTGGTAATGTCCAGAATATGTTTAGGAGGGGGATTTTGAATGTGATACATCCAGGCAGGCAAGACCCCGTAAGGGATCGCTGCCGAGAACACCATCCCGAAAATGGACAAACCGCGTAACAGATCCAGACTTACAAACCGTTTCATGGTGTGTTAATATAAGGGGCAAGCACTTTTTTCATTTGCTCCAGTTTGTCTTCCAGTAATGAAAGACCGGAAGCTTCAGCAATGAAGCGCAGGTAAGGCTCTGTGTTTGAGGGGCGTACATTAAACCACCAGTCCGCAAATTCAATACGGTATCCGTCAAAATCAAAAAAGGCAGACGGTTCTTCCTGCGCAGTAAAATATGCTTTCAGGGCATCCATAGCTTCCTGCTTTTTTGCGATCCGAAAATTAATCTCACCGGAAGTATCATATTTTTTAATGGATCGTATAACCGCGGAAAGCGGTTTATTCATTTTAACCAGGACATCCAAAACCAGCAAAGCTGCCAGAAGTCCGCTGTCGGAATAATAAAAATCTTTAAAATAGTAATGCCCGGCAAGTTCTCCGCCATAAACGCCGTCGATCTCTTTAAGCCTGGGTGCGGCATAAGCCCTCCCTACACGCCACGTGTGCATTTGGGCCCCCATCGGTGAAAGGTATTCTCCTACCGCCTTGGAAGAACGGATATCCTGGAGAACCCGCGCAGGAGAGCCGTCCAGAAAATGATGTCCTAAAAGAGCAATGATCAGGTCGGGAGAGATAAAAATTCCGTGTTCATCGGTAAACATCACCCGGTCTGCATCCCCGTCAAAAATGATCCCGATATCACATTTTTTCTCTTTTACCAATTGTTGAAGTTGTTTTATATTTTCCGGGATCAGCGGATTAGGGGGATGGTTGGGAAAACGGCCGTCAGGTGTTTCATTTATATAAAATATACGATCGGTTCCCAACAATTCTTTTACAAACAATCCGGCCATACCGTTGGAGACGTCAATTCCGACCCTTAAATTTACCAAACGCGGAACATAGGCAGACAGATAATCAAAATATTCCCTTGTCAGATCCAGTGGAATCACTTTTCCTTTTTTTTCTGTGATCCTGAGTTCTTTATGCAAAACGCAATCTTCCAGAAAATTGAGTCCGTTGTCATACCCTATGGGCATGGCATCGCGTCCCGACACCTTCAACCCGTTGTATTCGGCCCCGTTGTGAGAGGCAGTGATCTGGACAGAGCCGTCAAAATGATGTTTTGCAGTAGCATAATAGACCATAGGTGTAGTGGTCAGTCCCAGGTCGTATACATCGGCTCCCGCATCGCAAAGTCCTTTTACCAGGTATTGGAATACTTCGGGAGAAGATTCCCGGCAATCCCTGCCGACGGCTATACGTTTTGTTTTGAGCAATTGAGGCAGGAAAAATCCCATTTTGTAAACATCTGCGGGGATCAGGTCTTTGTTGTAAACCCCCCGGATATCGTATGCGTGAAAGGCACCCATATTTATTTAACGATCTTTGTTTTGTAAAATGTATCTACTTCTCCGCGGGTCATGGCGCGTAATTTACTTTGGATCATTTTTTTGCGAATGGGAGGCAGGCGGTCTACAAAGAGCTCACCTTCCAGATGGGAGAATTCATGAGCAACCATACGGGCCGCCATACCGTGGAACCATTCTTCAACAGGCTCAAATTTTTCATTCAAATAAGCCAGTTTTATGCTTTTGGGACGTTCAACATCCGCATATAATTTAGGAACGCTCAGACAACCTTCCTGGTAAACCACCGTCTCCTGACTTTCTTCCAGCAAACGGGGATTGATGACCAACCTTTTAAAATCTTTCAATTCGGGCCGGTCTTCGGAAAGATCCTTTCCGTCAACTACAAACATACGTATGGAAAGGCCTATCTGGGGAGCTGCCAGCCCGACTCCGTCGGCATAGTACATGGTTTCCCACATGTCACTGATCAATTGGTCCAGATTGGGATAATCCGGAGAGATGTCCTGTGCTTTTTGTTTTAGAACTGAAGATCCGTAAATATATATCGGCAATATCATAATGTGTTGTTTTGGAGGTACTCCTGTAAAATGAGTACGGCACTTATTTTATCAATTGTTGCTTTATCCCTGCGGTCTTTTTTTTTCACACCTCCGTCTATCATGGCCTGAAAAGCCATTTTTGAGGTATACCGTTCATCGGCCAGTAATACCGGAATAGCGGGAAAGGTTCGCTTCAAATGGGTGACAAAGGCAGTTACGCGCGGGGCGTTCTGGGCCGGCGTATTGTTTAAGTGTTTTGGATACCCCACTACAAACAAATCCACCGGTTCAGAAGCAGTATATTCTTTTAAAAAATCGGTTACTTTGTCTACCGTTACAGTTTGCAGAGGTGTGGCAAAGATGTTTAAAGGGTCACTAACGGCCAATCCCACGCGTTTTTGGCCATAGTCAATACCCATGATCCGTCCCATGCTGCAAAGGTAACACAATTTGGAAAATCATTCGTACATTTGTCACACCAAAGCAGATCTATGGCATCGAACAAATCCAGGAAGAAAGCACTTAGAGAAAGATATATCTTCGGAGTCTTTGATATAGAATCCCACAAGCAGGTGATCAATGTCAAATTTTCTTTGATTAATCTGATTTTAGGCATTTTGGGCGTGTTGCTTATCCTGGTTACCTGTGTCGTCCTGGTGTTTATTTATACTCCCATGCGGGAAATGATCCCCGGATATCCCAATGCAAAAACACGGGAAGTAATGATGAATAACGCACTGAGAGCTGATTCACTGGAAAAGGTCATTCATCTGTGGGAGATCCACTTGGTGAATCTCCAAAGAGTGCTTGCCGATGAGGATCCCATGACTCCCGAAGAAATCCTGCCCAAAGGACAATTTTCCGGGATACCCGAGTTTACGGTAGGGGGAAGGTCAAGGGAAGATTCGCTGTTGAGGGTACAGGCCGAGCAGCGGGAACATGAATATCAGGAAAACATTCAGGGTCGTAACATTCAGATAGAAGGACTTCATTTCTTTCCTCCGGTTAAAGGTATAGTAACCTCTGAATTCAGTGCTGCCGATAACCATTTTGCCGTAGATATCGTAGCACCGGAAAATTCAGTGATCTACGCGGTTTTGGACGGAACGGTAAGTTTTGCCTCGTGGACCGAAGAATTTGGATACGTACTCCAGATCCAACATGAAAACAATTTGTTATCAATATACAAGCATTGTTCTCAATTATTCAGGAAAACAGGAGATCCTGTTACGGCAGGATCTGCCGTGGCTGTTATAGGACAAGAGGGCACCTATTCTACCGGATACCATTTGCATTTTGAACTCTGGCACAAGGGGATACCCCTGGATCCGGCAGATTACATCAATTTTTAACATGGATTTATTGAAACGCATTGCACTTCTCGGTTCAACAGGTTCAATAGGCGGACAGGCACTGGATGTGATACGAAGGTATCCGGCGCTTTTTAAGGCAGAAGTCCTGACTGCCAGAAAGTCCTCAGAGACACTGATCCGCCAGGCGTTGGAATTCAAACCTGCCGCCGTAGTCATAACACAAGAAGAAGCTTATCGTGAAGTTTCCCGTGCCCTGGAAGGGACCTCCATACAAGTTCTCTGCGGACAGGAAGCTGTCAGGGAAGTCCTGAAGTGGAAATCCGTAGATATGGTGCTAAATGCTCTTGTGGGGTTTGCCGGTCTGGCACCAACGCTGGCAGCTTTACAAAACGGAAAGGTACTGGCCCTGGCCAATAAGGAAAGCCTGGTGGCCGGAGGTCACCTGGTAATGCGCCTGACCAATCTCAAAAAAAATTCACTTTTACCCGTTGACAGCGAACATTCTGCCATATTTCAGTGTTTGCAGGGAGAACAGGCGACTGTAGAAAAAATAATACTGACCGCATCCGGAGGCCCTTTCTTTAAATACACAAGCCATCAACTGGACTCAATTACCAGGGATCAGGCCCTGGATCATCCTACCTGGAACATGGGCGCCAAGGTGACGGTGGATTCGGCTACACTAATGAACAAAGGGTTGGAAGTGATCGAAGCCTATTGGCTTTTTGGTCAACCCCTTGAACGCATTGAAGTGCTCATCCATCCACAGTCCCTTATCCATTCCATGGTCCAGTTCTCGGATGGAACCGTCAAAGCGCAGATGAGCACTCCGGATATGCGCCTTCCCATACTATACGCAATGGCTTTTCCCAAAAGGCCGGGATTCCCGGATGTGAAAAGAATGGAATTGTCCCATTTCTGCTCTATGGAGTTCCACAAACCGCCTTATGACCGGTTTCCCTGCCTGGAAATGGCTTACCAGGCCATGAAACAAGGGGGTAACATTCCCTGCGCGCTCAATGCTGCAAACGAAGTGGCAGTGGATGCTTTTTTAAATAATAAACTGGGTTTCACTGCTATTCCCAAAATAATATCTAAAACACTGGAAGCTGTTCCCCGTATTTCCGATCCCGATTATTCGCAATTGGAGGATACACACCGGGAAGCTCAGCAGGTGGCACAAAATTTGTTGACAAGTTATTGATTTTATGGAAGTATTGATCAAAATTGCCCAGGTGATCCTGGCTTTGTCTTTTTTAATCCTGATCCACGAATCGGGACATTTTCTTTTTGCCCGTTTATTTAAAATACGAGTAGATAAATTTTACTTGTTTTTTGATCCGTGGTTCAGCCTGGTAAAATTCAAACCAAAAAATTCACATACAGAATACGGAATAGGGTGGTTGCCTTTTGGTGGGTATTGTAAGATTTCCGGGATGATTGACGAGTCCATGGATAAAGACCAGCTGAAAGAAGAACCCAAACCCTGGGAATTCCGGAGTAAACCTGCATGGCAACGGTTCTTTGTCATGTTCGGGGGCGTTTTATTCAATATGATACTGGCCATAGTGCTTTACGGGCTGATCCTGCTCACCTGGGGAGAAGAATACATACGTACCGAGGATGCCGCGTACGGCATTCACTGCACTACGTTGGCACAGGAGATCGGATTTCAAAACGGGGATAAGATACTTGCTTTTGACGACCGTTCTGTTGCCAATGATCCGGTGCACACCCTTCATGTTGATCTGATACGAACCAGACCGGCAGTGATCACGGTTCTCAGGGGTGCCGATACCGTTCGTTTTGGATTCGATCAGGGCTATATCAAGGAAATGTTGAATACCCAGAGTTTATTCACCCTGCGTTATCCTTTTGTGGTTTCTTCTGTTCCCGATACATCGCTCAATGTTCTGGCCGGTCTGGTTCCGGGTGACAGGATAGTAAGTGTGAACGGAATATCTACTCCTGCTATACAGGATGTCCAGGAAATACTGGCACAAAACAAAGAAGCAGTTGTTAACACAGGCATCCTGCGTGGAGAAACTCTTGCCAACGTTCCCCTGCAGGTTAACTCTAACGGACTGATCATGGTAGGTGTTGTGAATCCTGTGGAATTTATTCCGGTAACTGTAAAACAGTATTCTTTTTTGGAGGCTTTCCCGGCAGGAATAAGAAAAGCCTACCAGACAGGGGCCAATTACATTAAAGAACTGGGACTGATCTTTTCTCCCAAAACCGAAGCCTACAAATCCGTGGGGAGTTTCATTGCTATCGGCAGCATTTTCCCGGGGACGTGGAACTGGGAGATCTTCTGGAATATTACCGCCTGGCTCTCCATAATGCTGGCCATATTGAATCTTTTGCCTATTCCCGCATTGGACGGAGGTCATATTGTTTTGGTGATATACGAAATGATCACAAGGCGTAAACCTTCGGAAAAATTTCTGGAATATTCGCAGATTGCCGGCATGATCCTTTTGATTGGGTTGATGTTCCTGGCTTTCGGGAATGATTTGTATAGATTATTTACATAAAAACCACAGATAAGCTATGAGGTCAAGAATTGTATTATTTTCCGGATTATTAGGCATGATCTTAGGTTCATGTTCCGACGGTCCACAATTAAAACAGAACGTTAGCGGGAAAGCCGGAGAAGTGATTGTTGTTATGGATAAACCCGTATGGGAATCGGGTCCGGGCCAGTCGCTCCGGTCAATTCTGGCCATAGAATTTCCTCATTTGCCGCAACGTGAACCCCTTTTTTCTTTGTTCAATATTAACACCAATGCGTTCTCATCCATATTTCAGACGCATCGTAATATAATCATCTGCAATATAAATCCCGATCTTGAAGAGGCAAAGATGATCATTCAGAAAGATATTTGGGCAGCACCACAGATAGTGGTTACTTTATCCGGTCCTGACCAGGAGCGTATTAAGGAATGCATAGATGAGAACAACGACCGTCTGAGAAATGCCATGGAGCAGGCAGAAAGGAACCGTGTCATCCAGAATTCAAAGAAATTTGAAGAAAAAGGCATTCGCGAGACTATAACCCGCATATTAGGCGGATCACCTTATTTCCCGACCGGCTACCGGATCAAAAAGCAAACCGATAATTTTATATGGGTAGCTTACGAAACCACCTATACTACCCAGGGAGTTTTCATATATACCTATCCTTACAGAAGTCCTGACGACCTTACATTATCCCGTATCATAGCCGAAAGAAACCTGAAACTGGAAAAAGAAGTTCCCGGACCGCTGGACAATACATACATGACCACTAATTCTTTGATAGAGCCTTCTTTTCGTTGGGTAAATTTCAACAACCGTGAATTCGTAGAAATCCGGGGTTTGTGGGATGTGAAGAACGATTTCATGGGAGGTCCTTTTGTATGCCACTGTTTCTATGACAGGGATAACCAAAAGGTAGTGGTTCTGGAAGCTTTTGTATATGCCCCCAGGTATCCCAAAAGAAATTATTTACGCCAGGTGGAATCCATTATCTATTCCTTTGAGTGGCAAAAAGAGGAAAAAAATTTGTAGGAAAGAAAATTCGTTATACCTTTGCGCTCCCAAATCGGCCAGTTCGTCTAACGGTTAGGACTCAAGATTTTCATTCTTGCAATAGGGGTTCGATTCCCCTACTGGCTACAAAACAAAACACAGAATAATGGCTCATCACGCATCAGCAGAAAAACGCAACCGTCAAAGTCTTAAAAGACGTTTTCATAACAGGTATTATGCAAGGACTACACGTAATGCCATAAAGGCTATACGCAACACGACCGATAAAGCAGCTGCCGCGGCTATGCTGCCCAAAGTGTTCTCCATGATAGATAAACTGGCTAAGATCAATGTAATTCATGACAACAAAGCCGGCAATCTCAAAAGCGGTCTGACGGCTTATGTCAATAAGCTTGCATAGGTTTATACGAATTGTCCTTTATTTTACAAAATGCTTTCCAAATTTTGGAAAGCATTTTTGTTTGGACTATGGGAGGGAATTTGAAGATCAGGGATTGGGCCAGGGAGGAAAGACCCCGCGAAAGATTGTTGGAAAAAGGGACGGATGTTCTTACAAATGCCGAGTTATTGGCAATTCTTCTAAGGACGGGTACCGGGAAAAAGAATGCACTGGAACTGGCCAGAGAACTGCTGGCGGCACATGAAAATTGCCTGCATGACCTTGTTCGTTCACCGGTGGACAAGATGATCAGGATCCCCGGGATCGGGAAGGCAAAGGCAGTAAGTCTTTGCGCTGCTTTTGAGCTGGGCAGAAGGGCTCAGGTCCCTGTAATTAGGCCTGCATCCATAACCTCGGCGCGGGAAGTGGCTGAAATTATGAGCCCTATGCTGAAAGACCTTACCCACGAAACCTGCTGGGTACTTTTCTTTGACGGAGGCAGAAAATTTCTGGGAAAGGAACTTATAAGCAGTGGTGGTTTGACTGCTACCATAGTGGATATCAGGATGATCCTGAAGAAAGCCCTGGATAAACTTTCCTGCGAACTCATCCTGGTTCACAACCATCCATCGGGAAACAGGAAGCCGGGACGCCAGGACCGTCTGCTTACACGAACACTCAGGGAAGCCGCCCGGATGGTGGATCTGCAGCTTATAGATCATATTGTGATAGGGGGAGACGGGTACTTTAGTTTTGCCGAGGAAGGTCTCTTGTAAATCCACTGACTTTTGTACCTTTGACAAAAATATCCCGGTATGATCTCTTATGTTTTTACTGAAAAGGATTCACTTTTCAATCCAATTCTTGCAGAAATGCGCGATGTTAACATTCAAAAGGATTCCATGCGATTTCGCTTCAACCTGGAACGTCTGGGTTATTTATTCGCTTACGAGATCAGTAAAACACTTTCCTACAGGGAACAGGAAATTCAAACACCTCTGGGCATTTCCAATTGCAAGGTTTTGGAAGATCAGGTTGTACTTGCCACGGTTTTGCGTGCCGGGTTACCACTTCATGAAGGGATGCTGAAGGTCTTTGACAAAGCCCAGAATGCCTTTATTGCCGCTTACAGAAAATACGGCAGGAATTACAAGTTTACCATTCAGTTGGAATACATGGCCAGTCCTGGCCTGGAAAATAAAGTACTGATTTTGACTGATCCAATGCTTGCTACCGGATCGACCATTTTTCTGGCTTACCAGGAAATGGTTCAGCAAAAAGGGACACCCAAACATTGTCATATAGTCTCTCCCATAGCATCCCGGGAAGGGTACGAATATCTATGCCGTAAATTGCCGCAAAAAAACGTTTCTATTTGGCTTGGAGCCATTGATGAGGAACTTACTACAAAATCCTATATCGTTCCCGGACTTGGGGATGCCGGAGATCTGGCGTACGGAGAAAAGTAGATTCAGGGATAGACTTGTTCTCCTGCCACAAAGGTCATTTCACAGGAAGTTGCCGGTATTTTTTCTATTGAAATTGTCATCAGATCATCGCTCCATACTACAAAATCGGCCCATTTCCCCGGTTCAACGGATCCTTTATCTGTTTCCCGGAAAGAACCTTTGGCGGCCCACAAAGTCATGCCACGGAGGGTGTTTTCACGCGATACTGCATTTTCCGGCTGCCAGCCTCCTTCCGGAAGGAACTCTCTGTTCATCCTGGAAACGGCCGCAAAAAAAGTATACAGAGGATTGATGCTTTCAACGGGGGCATCGGTGCCAAAGGGAGCCCATCCGGCTTCGTTTATCAGGTGCTGAAAAGCATAGGCGCCTTTTACCCTTTCCGGTCCCAGGCGCTTTGCAGCCCATCCCATATCGGAAGTGGCGTGTGTGGGTTGAATGGATGGGACAACCCCCAATGTGCCAAAGCGTTCAAAATCCCCGGGAGCCACCACCTGGGCATGTTCTATGCGCCAGCGAAGGTCATTCCCGGGCTTAAGAAACGGTTCATACAGATCCAGTACTTTTCCTACTCCTTTGTCACCGATGGCATGGGTGGCTACCTGGAATCCTCCCTGTAACGCTTTTTGACAGACTTCTGTAAAGAATTCGTCTGAAGTTACCTGCATCCCGAAATTATGGGGATCATCCGAATAGGAGTCGAATAAAAGTGCTCCGCTGGATCCCAGGGCCCCGTCTATGTATAGCTTGACAGCACTTACGTCAAGTTTCTCTGATCTGTATGGGTGGGTAAACCGGGTGAAATTTGCTTCCGAAGGATTCATCCAGACATCGGTCCTGATTTTCAAACTGCCTGCTTTTTGCAGGGAGTCCAGCAAAAGTATTTGTTCCAGAGGCAGTCCGGCATCGGACACGGAACCCAGTCCGTAGGAAAAACACAATTCCTGGGCTTCCAGGATACATTCCGTCAGCGCGTGGTCTGTCATGGGAGGGATGGTGGCATTGATTCGTTCATAAGTGTTTTCAAGGAAAACGCCGGTAAAATGTCCGTCGGTAGTCAGGATGGCTTCCCCGGGGGCAATTCCACTATCGCCCGGACGGAGACCGGCCAGTTCAATGGCCCTGTCATTGACCCAGAGGGCATGAAAATCAACTCGGCGTAAATAAACGGGAATATCCGGGAACGATCGGTTCAGAAGGTCGTTGGAAGGAAGGTCCTTGTTTTCCCACAAGGTTTGGTCCCATCCGTCTCCCACCAGGAAAGCCGGTTTATACACATCGTAGTGTTTTTGAAGGCGGTCAATGACTTCCCGGATTGAAAGGCAGCCGCGAAGATCCACATGACGCAATCCCTGGGCTACCTGGATAAAATGCGCGTGTGCATCGTTAAAGGCCGGATAAACAGTGGCTCCCTGCAGGTCCAGTTCCCGGAGTCCCTTGTATTTTCCGCGGATCTGATGGGTTTTCCCTGTAGAAACGAATATTCCGTTGTCTGTGGCAAATGCTTCACATTTGGAAAAAGACCCGTCAACTGTGTATATGTTTGCATTGTATACGACCAGATCAACAGTTTTTTGCGAATTGCAGGAAGAGGGAATAGTAAAGGTTATTCCCATGGCGAGTAATAGGTAAAAATGAGTTTTCATGTCAGATTTGTTTCCGGAGCCGTGCTATGGGTATATTCAGCTGTTCACGGTATTTGGCAACGGTTCTCCTGGCCACTTTGTATCCTTTTTCATTCAGACAGGAAACCAGTTCTTCATCGGTCAGGGGTTTTCGCTTTTCCTCAGTACGTATGCTTTCAGCCAGAATATTTTTGATCTCCCTGGTAGAAACTTCTTCCCCGTTTTCTGTCATTAACCCTTCCGAGAAGAAGTATTTCAGAGAATAAATGCCAAAATGTGTCTGGATGTATTTGGAATTGACCACCCGGGATATGGTGGAAATGTCCAGTCCTGTTTTTTCCGCTATATTTTTCAAAACCATAGGTTTGAGCTTGGTCTCGTCTCCTTCAACAAAGTACTCCTCCTGGAATTCCAAAATGGCTTTCATGGTGTTGAGCAATGTGTTCTGACGTTGTTTCAATGCCTCTATGAACCATTTTGCCGAGTCGAGTTTTTGTTTCACGAAAGTGGCCGCTTCCTTGCTCTCCCGGGAACTCTTATCTGCAGCTTTCAGGAGCATGTCCGCATACCGTTTGTTGATGCGTAGTTCAGGAATGGAAAACCGTGGCAGGGATAAAACAGGTTCGCCATCTTTTATTTCCAGTAAAAAGTCGGGTACGACCTGCTGGGCTCTGTCCGTATAGGAATCGTCTACGTTCCCGCCGGGCCTGGGGTTCAGTTTCAGGATCTCTTCAATGGCTTCTTTAAGATCCCCTTCCTTGATATTCATTCGGGAAAGGATCTTGTCGTAATGCTTCTTGGTAAATTCGTTAAAATGCTTTTCCAGGATGGTGGCGGCCATTGCCACAGGTGGTTTTTGTTCTTTATTACGTATTTGTATCAACAGGCATTCCTGCAGGTCCCGGGCACCTACTCCCGGCGGATCAAAATCCTGGATAACCGATAAAGCCCGTGTAAGTTCTTCCTTACTGGCGTCCACGCCCAACCGGAAAGCCATATCATCGCTTAACGTGTCCAAATCTCTTCTAAGGTATCCGTCATCATCCAGGCTGCCTATAAGGAACAAGGTGATGTTGCGTTCTTTTTCAGAAAGGGTCCTGAATCCCAGCTGGGCTTCCAGGTGTTGGTGAAAGCTCTCTTTTACCGAAAATGTGGGAAAATCTTTCTTGATGTCCCTGGACTGGTTGTTAACGTATAATTTGTATGAAGGTATGGAATCGTCGTTTCCGTAATAATCACTAAGTGATACTTCACTGGAATTCTCTGTTTCTTCTTCGGTTTCCTTTGTTTCCAATACAGGATTCTCTTCCAGCTCTTTTCTGACCCTTTGGTCAAGCTCAAGCGCCGGAAGTTCCAGCAATTTGATGGTTTGAATCTGCAGGGGTGATAACTTTTGTTTCAGCTGCAGTTTTTGTTGTAGTGACTGAGATAACATTTAAAATTCAGTTGCTCGGTACAAAGATACATAATTGCATTCTTTTAGGTAACTTTGCCTTAATAAAACTTGTATCCTGGCATATGGAACCCATAATACCTCCTGTTTCACGACATTTGCTGGAAGAAGAACTGACAAAAGACCGACTGGTAAGGTTTTCTTCCAGAGGTGATAACAAATTGTATGATTTCAACGCTAACGAAGCTCCCAACACCATGCGGGAAGTAGGGAGGTTGCGTGAGATCGCTTTCAGGGCAGCCGGCGGAGGAACAGGGAAAGCTACCGATATAGATCATTTTGATGTCAATCCGGAAGCTCCTTACAGGCAGCTGATCGTATGGGACCCCAAACGAAAGGAGATCCTGGGAGGTTACAGGTATATTCTGGGAGCCGGTATTCGGCCGGAGTCCCTGGCGACTTTCCCTATTTTCAGATTCTCGGATACATTTCTCCAGGATTACCTGCCTTTTACCATTGAGCTGGGAAGATCTTTTGTCCAGCCCAATTACCAGAATTCCAACGAAAACAGGTCCGGACTTTACGCACTGGACAATCTTTGGGACGGACTGGGTGCACTGATCGTGCGTCATCCATGTATGAAGTATTTTTTCGGGAAAGTGACCATGTATCGTTCTTATAATCAGCAGGCCCGGAATTGCCTCCTGTTTTTTCTGAACAAGTATTTTCCGGATTCCGATCACCTGGTTACTGCGCTTGAACCACTGGATTTCAATGCAGAAAACCCGTATTACAGGAACCTCTTCAAAGCGAACCAGTATGATGAAGATTACAAAGCTTTGGTCCAGGAAATACGGTCTTACGGGGAGCGGATCCCTCCACTGATCAATTCCTATATGCGTATTTCACCCAATATGCGGGTTTTTGGAACAACTCTGAACAAACATTTTGGAGACGTGGAAGAAACGGGGATACTGATAACAATAAAGGATATGTATCCGGACCGGGTAGGCCGTCACATGAATTCTCTCCGGAATTTTGCCGAAAAAGTCAGGTTAAAATGGTGGCACCGGGAAAATGCATCCGGAACGCGCTGTGATCAGAGCGGCGGATAACGAATAATCTCCCGGGTAATGAAAGCCTGGGGATAGGTGTGCCGGGTCCTGAGCATGAATTTTTGGGCTTCACTTTTTGTTCTGAAATCTCCTACGGTCACTTTAAAATAAGGGTTTTCATAGATCCGGTAAACTCCCGTACCGGGATGCGCCTTCGAAAAATCTTCCACGATCTGTTCCGACTCGGCTCTTGCCGTTTGTTTGTTGTCAAAAAAGATCCTAACGCGAAACCCTTCCATCTTTCCCGGAGAGAGGCGATTTTCTGCTATATCGTTGTTAACCAGATATTCCACAGAATCAGACTGGATAATGACCATTCGGTTACCGTACGGGCCGGCTTGCCGGAAACGATCAAAAACGTTGTGGCTGATAACCACTGAATCACGGTCCTGTGAAAGGCCTTCTACGGCAAACAGGCTGGTCAAAAGGAATGATAAAACCAGGGGAATGGTGATTTTTCTCATAATTCCAGGAGTTTTTTTGCCGGGATATTGTTAAAGCGCAGTTTTCGTTTTATACCTCCGGTTTTAAAGGTAGCGTCAAAGGTAAGTTTTATTTCATCCAGTAACGATTCATCCAGATCGGTCAATCCCGAAAAAAGAACAGACATGTCGCTGATCTTTAAAGACATAACGCCTTCGTTGGTAGATACGCTGCGGGGGGCAAAAACAAGCGTTGAATCCATGGAAAACTCGGCAAGCTTCTTGTCTTTCATGTTCAGAGTGCCATTCATTCCGGTGAGTTGCAGACGTCCCCCGGTGGGATTATTCAGCGTGGCTTTGATCTTCATCCGGGCCGTGGACAGACTGGTCATATTGAATTGGCTGATAGAGATGTTTTCCAATGAAACTTCCCGGTAACGGGAGCATCCTGAAAGAACGAAAACGACCAGTATACAGAGGATAACGCTTTTTCTGTTCATGTTGCAAAGGTATACATTTAGGGTGAATATGCTATATTTGTGCCATGATTCCATTTTTTATTGAAACTTACGGCTGCCAGATGAATGTTAGTGATTCAGAGGTGGTGGCCAGACTCTTGTCAGATAACGGATACCGGCAAAGCGAGAATCTTGAGGATGCCAGGATCATTTTTGTTAACACATGTTCTGTAAGGGAGAATGCCGAGAAACGGGTTATGGGAAGGCTGGATCTTTTTGCCCGTATGAAAAAGAAGGATCCGGGGCTGAAAGTGGGTGTCCTGGGGTGTATGGCTACCCGGTTGCGGGAACAACTGCTTGCTCATCCGGCAGTGGATTGGGTTGTGGGGCCGGACAGTTACCGGCATTTGCCCGGGATGCTGGGTTCTTCGGTGGCTGCTCCTATGGAAGTCAAGCTTTCACTAACAGAAACGTATGCAGATATTAAACCGTTCCGGGGCGTAAATCACGGGATTTCGGCCTTTGTGACCATAATGAGGGGGTGCAATAATATGTGTGCTTATTGCATCGTACCTTATGTACGCGGCAGGGAAAGGAGCCGGGATCCGTTTTCTATTGTAGAAGAGATCAGGGACCTGCTCTCGGGGGGCTTCCGGGAAGTTACGTTACTGGGACAGAATGTCAATTCTTATTGTTGGACACCGGACAGTGATAGGGATAGTTGTGGTTTTGAGCCGGATCAGGATGATAAGACTGACCATCGTACACCGGAAAACGGACAGGTCCCGGTAACTTTTGCACAATTGCTGGAAAGGGTAGCCGGGATATCGCCAATGTTACGAGTACGATATACCACTTCACATCCCAAGGATATGCAGGACGACGTACTGCATGCCATGGCCGGGCATCCCAATATCTGCAAACATATACACCTGCCTGTACAAAGTGGAAGTAATGCAGTGTTAAAAAAAATGAACCGGGGGTATACAAGGGAAGAATATCTGGATAGAATTGCAGCCATTCGCCGCATTTTGCCCGGATGTACCATTTCTTCGGACATGATCAGTGGATTTTGCTCGGAAACGGAGGAAGACCATGCCCAAACCCTTTCTTTAATGGAAGAGGTTCGTTTTGATCAGGCCTATATGTTTCATTATTCACAGCGTCCAAATACGCTGGCTGCCCGTCATTACAAGGACGATGTTCCTGAAGATGTAAAGATCAGGCGCCTTAACGAGATCATTGCCTTACAGAACCGTTTATCCCTGGCAAGCAACCGGGCCGATGTGGGGAAAATTTTTGAAGTGTTGGTTGAGGGGGTTTCCAAACGCTCCGGGGAATCATTCTTCGGGCGCACCGGAAGCAACAAAGTATGTGTTTTTCCAAAAGCGGACAGTAAGGTAGGCGAATCTGTACA